>JASGLP010000020.1 GCA_030156895.1 Eubacteriaceae bacterium
CCTGCGTGCGGGCTTCGCTAACGCTCCACCCGAACTACTGATTGTGTCGTTTTCCGCCTTCGTCCTGGCCTGCCGGCCAGAGCGAGCGGCTTGCTAATAGGTCTGGGTTGGCCTATAGCTTCGGGACGGCAAGCCGCCCCTTAACTGCGGTGACCGACCCCGCCACCGGCTTCATGCCGGAGGCTCCCCAGGCGATCGTGACTGGCATCACTGCACCGCCTGCGTGCGGGCTTCGCTATCGCTGCGCCCGAACTAATCATAGTTTTCGCTTTGGCGATCCCGGTTTCCCGGCTCAAACGAAGTTAAATTTGCAAGGTGCATCAATCATTTTAAATGATCGACTACTGTCATTAGCAATGGCACGAATCACCTATCGAAATACAAAATGATCCGGCCGTAATCAAAAGCAAATGAAAACGAAAGTTTTTTTGCTGTGCCAAAAGCCAAAGTGCTGCTCCCGGTATATTAAACCGGGTTGAACATTAAAACATTAGCGCCAGCCGTTCCGCTGGACCCCTGTTGCGCTAATTAAAACGGTCGCTTTTATTAATTATTGCGATAACATTTGACGATCTCCAAAACTTCGCCTAAAAATAGTTCGCCCTTATCGATATCAAAACAGAACACACCATTGTTGCCGCTGAGAATAATCAGCGAATCCGCTTTGATCACATATCGCACTGCTTTTGGAAAGGCATCGGAAGCGATCAAGATCCCTTTTTGCCGGTCATCTGTTGGCCAGTGGGTCTCATTGAAAATAATTTTGTTAATCTTTAAATATACCGTCATCCGTCACCTTCATTACTCCAAATAATGAACCCCCACTGATACACAGGGCACCGCGGCGTATTTTTTGGTTAACACCATGCACACCACCTGCTTGTCATCCTGCCAGGCCACATGATTCAGGGCATCTAAAATAATTTTGGCTATGTTATCCAGATCCGGCTTCTTGACCGGTCGGGCACCGTTGCGCATTTCTGCTTGTTTCTTGTCGCTGCAGGAAGAGGGAATCGCATAGAAGGCGGTGATATCGACCGCCACCTGGCCGGCATAATTGGCCTGCCGCTGTTGACACTTTTCGATGCAGACGTTCTTCACGCGGTTTTCATAATCAAGGATATGCTCCGGCGTAAAATCAAAGCCACCTTTTGATAACCGGGACTGGCCTTTGCCCATCGGCGGGCCCGGGATGCTAAAACGAATGCTGTCACTCATCAGGCCAAATACCTCCCCTGCTTAAAATTGGCGGCGGCCTTTTCGACTTGGGCTTGTAATCCCTGGTAAGCCTGATGCCTTGGCGAAAGTCGGGCAACCAATTTTTGCATCAGCCCGATCTGGAAATCAACTGCCATCATCTGTGACATCAGAATCACATCGCCTCTAACATTCGCCAGCGGTACCTGGGCTAACAGTTCTTCCAGTATCTTGTTATGTTCTGCTTTCGTCATTTGACGCGCCGCTTGATGTCGACCGTCTGGCCGACAACAATCCCCACTAACAAGCCCAATAATAATGCACTTAAATAACTAAAAATCATTTGCTTTGTCTCCTTCAAATTTTATCAATACAGATCCGCCATCAGCTCCTGAAAAGCCTGTTCGGTTTTTTCCCGCTCATCCTTGTCAATCCAGGTGAGCAACGCCGCATAATCATTTGAATACTGATAGCCCTTGCTTTCTTTTCCGATGTCCAGCCGCCTGATCAATTCCTCCCAGGAATCGGGATGATCGGCTTGAAGCTTTGCGACCTCATCGATCGTCAATAAAACATTGCCAAACTCGCCGTATGCTGTTTTCTCTTTTTTAGAATTTGCTTTTGTTTGGTTTAGTTTATATAAGCGACCCGTTTCGGTACCCGTTTTAGAACCCGTTTTAGAACCCATTTTAGAACCCGTTTGCGGTTCAAAATTTGAACCACAGCGATTTGAACCGTCAAATAAAACAAACTGGTATTTATTGGGAGCCTTGTGTTTGCCTTTGGCCACGGTCAGCAAGCCAGCGTTAATCAGTTCATCCCTGGCCCGAATTAAAGTATTCTTTGATTTCATTTGAACCATGCCCATCATTCGCAGGGTGTCTACTTGCAGCCAATCCGGAAAACCCGCTTCGTTCCAGTAACAAAATAAATGAAACCAGAGCAGCTGGGCGTTATTGGAAAGATGTCTGCTTTTGAGCCAGCGATAGAAAGCGGTGATTTCTGAAACAAAATTTACCTTCATCCGGCTACCTGTGTGATCTGATCGGCGGCCGCTTCCTACATTTCAAGTTCCAAACCATTTTTCACACCAGCATGTTTTTGGCCTCTTCGCATCAGCCATTGATCCAGCCGGTCGGCATTGATCAGCCACTTGCAATTGGCGCCGGCCTGCACTGCCGGAAAGGTCGGATCCGTCAGCAGAATATTATTCAGCGACGTCCGGCCGATTTTTAGAATTTTGCAGGCTTCTTTGGTGGTGACAATATTTGGTATCATTTTTTCAACCTCGCTTCAATCAATTTTTGAACCCCATAATCTATTCGCTGTAAAATATTTCTTGAACTGTTTTGTTATACAATTTCGCAATATTCTCTTTGATGTCATCCCTGGGTATCCGGTTACCGGATTCATATTGGCGGATCGCCGCTGGGCTTAATCCCAATTCAGCAGCGATATCACGCAGCGCCTTCTCGCCTCTCAACGTCGTTAGAAGCTTGCCAATTTTTTCACTATTCATGATTCACCTCCTTCAAAACATAAATTCATTATACACGTTTCGTGTGATTTTGCAACACGTTTCGTCAATTTTTTTATTTACGAACAACACGTTTCGTGTTATAATAGAGGTAACAAAGGAGGACGGGAAAATGAAATATGATAAGGTTACGATCCACAACAAATTATATTTTCGTTATCGGCACTGGGACACGGTTTTAAAAAAGCATACTAAAACAATTTATGGGTCAACTCTCAAGGAATTAAAAAAGAAACACCAGGATTTTCTACAGATGGAAAATGCGGGGGTTTCAGAAGATTCAGTAACGTACGTTGCGTATTTCAAAAACTGGCTTTATTCTGTCCATTTGGTCGATAAAAAGCCTAGCACAAAAAAGAGATACGATACACTCTACAAGAAACACATCGAAGATTCTTATTTTGGTAAAATCCCGCTGCAAAAAATTGTGACGGCTGATCTGCAGAATTTTTATAATGAAAAATTTGAAAGCAGTGGCGAGAGTATTGTCAAAAATATTCACAAGCTGATTAAACCCTGTGTGCGTTATGCTTTCCATAACGGATTAATCCTGCGTAACTTCGCAGAATTTGTCAAAATCCCCAAGGATCTCAGTCAGGTTGAACATACCCATAAGAAAATAAAGCCGTTGACACTAGAAGAACATCGTATCTTTGTCAAAGCGATTGCTGATCATAAATATACTGCTTTATTTAACACCGCCCTGGATACTGGGATACGACAGGGTGAATTATTCGCATTGACCTGGCAAGATATCGATTTTTATGAAATGACGATCCGCATCAACAAGAACCACAGCTGCGTGCAAGATATCAATACTAATAAGCCGGTGAATTTTACAACCAACACCAAGACGGAAAAATCAAATCGCATCCTGCCGATGGCGATGCGTACGAAAAATATCTTATTGGCGCATCTGCGTTATCAAAAAGAGGAGTTACTAAAAATTGGGATCATTCAAACCAATGAGACGTTAGTATTCGGAAACATCGTCAACAAGCCAATGGATTCGCACAATGTGCTGAGAGAATTAAAAAGAGTTTATAAGAAGATTGGGATTGAAGAAAAAACGTTTCACGACTTGCGCCACACCTATGCGACACGCCTCTTTGAATTGGGAGAACCGGCCAAAACAGTCCAGGAGTTATTGGGCCACAGCAACATCAATGTCACCTTGGGCACCTATACCCATGTACTGGAAAAGCAAAAAGTAAAAACAGCATCCTTAATAGATGCTATTTACGATACCGATATTAGTGCCGATGACCCGGCAACTGGTTACAAATTGGTTAAAACGAACTTTTGGTAAAATAAAAAACAGCCACGAATGACTGTTTAAGCACGTTTATGGTACGCCCAGAGGGGCTCGAACCCCCAACCTACTGGTTTGCATTGATGATGACAGAGATATTACTGCCGGATTTTTCGTATTCAGCCTGCAGTTTGCCAAGCTCACTGATAAACGCTTTGTGTGCTGTCTGTTGTTCAGCCAGACCGGGGTAATTAATTTTTTTCATATAGGCTTCTTCGTCGGCGAAATGCTGTTTGGTATAATTACCTAAAAAGGATAATAACTCGCCAACCTTTTCCTTTGATTTACCTGCTTTTCCAGCATCGAATAATTCATCTGCCATTTTAAACAGTTGTTGATGCTGAGCATCAATGCTGTCCACTCCAACGGATAAGTCTTTAGTCCATACAATTGCCATAATCGTCCTCCTAAAATTTATGATTTAAAATAATAAAGCGCTAGGCTGTAAAACCAAATAATCTTTTGTGAGAATGAATAGTCTCATTTGTGATTTATTATACGCTAGCTCCTTGTTGAAATCAAGATTCATTCTAAATTAATTTCATGATCATTAATTTGTTTCTGAATCTGAACAAAATAAATCGTGACCTGAAAAAAAAATTAAGGTATAATAGGCAAAGAAATAAATGAGGAGAGATACGATGAGTTTATACGAAGACTGGAGAAATTATATCGACGAAAATTCGCAGACTGAGGAAGCGCAGGATGCTTTCTGGCAAAAATACTGTCTGGAAGAGCAGGTTTTATACCAGGATATTTTAAAGAATAAAAGAGCGGTGATTGAGGGTAAAGTGGCTGATTTGGCTCAGGAAAGCAAGATGGTATTGCCACAGTTCATGGGTTTTTTGGATGGTGTTAATGAAAGCCTTGTGAACCCGCTAAAGCTTGATGAAATTGAGCCTGAATCCCAGATAAAGCTGGAAATCGATTTTGCCATGCTCTATAAAAATATGCTGGCAGTCCCGGCTGAATGGCTTTATACACTCGATGAATGGGACAACATTTTTTCGGTGGCACAAAGGGACGATTTGAACAAGGAATATAAACGCTCAAAAACCGTTGTAAAAGGCGAAAAAGTTGGTCGCAACGATCCTTGTCCATGTGGCTCTGGTAAAAAATACAAGAAATGCTGTGGCCGATAAAAAACCAGGCAAGACTTTGATTTTCCCATGAACCTAAGAAGCATGCAATTGTAATGCCTCAAGATAAAGACCAAGTTAATATTGAATACCTGAGCACCGACAATTGGCTTTTTTTGTTGCACCCAAGCGCGTAGACTACGAAATCCAATTGGTCGGTGCGGTTTTTTTGTCCTATTTCTCATTTGCAATCTGCCTGATACAGGTATGAATATTTAGGAGCGCGATGACGGCAAGGATCATTTCCGGGGTAAAGAGGTGGGTGAACCAGGCCGTTCTTTCAACCGGCAGGTCGTCTCGTAAAACCAGAAAGACAAAATACAGGACAGAGAAATGGGTAAAGGTCTGATTAAGGCCCGGCATGGTTAGGTGATTAATCATTCCCGGTGTCTTTAAGAGATCGCGGTCTTCATTGAGAAAAGCATGAAACTGCTTAAGAATTAACAGAATCAGGGCATCCGCAGAATAAGCCTTTAATTTTTCGATGCCCAGCACCTTGGCTGTGATTTCCAGCATCGATGGTGCCAGCTGAAAATTTTTAAACTCGGTTCTTTTATGCAGTTCACCCAGTTTTTTAAGGATGGCGTTCTGATCATCAGTGGGGGGGAGCGATAAAAGGGCGTGCATTTTATTGTTTAGCCGGACAGACGGTAAGGATTGACCAATATGCTTGCTAAAGCAATCAAAGACGGGACTTTTCCGGGACAGATCCAGATAATAGCTTTTTCCGGATAAAACATCCAGCGCTTTTAAAGTTTCCAGATGTCCCAGTTCCATGTTGGAATGGATATTTACTTCATTAAAGTCAAGCATACCGCCGCGAATCTGCTTGCTGCTGATATTGATTTGCTCAATTTTAGGATCAGATACCGAGCGCTTAATTCCCACAACCGGTAATTCTACGGAAATGATTTTTTTAAAGCCCTGTTCGACCATAAAATTGACCGGAACATTATCAAAGAAACCGCCGTCCAGATAGATATTGCCATCAATTTCCTGCTTTTGAAAAACTGGTAGTGCCGAACTGGCCAGTAAGTAGTCATGAAGCTGGCCATCTGGGATATCCTCAATCATCAGCTGGCGCGGGGTTAGATTGGTCAGATCAACTGTCACTAAACCAAAGCGGATCGGTGAGTTTCTGACAGCTTCTTCGCTGATCAGGTTTTTAAGACTGTCCCGCAGTGGGCTGATATTGAGGCCGCCATCAAAAAGCAGATTTAAAAAGCCCGAGCGAAAAGCTTCAAAATTTCCATGGGACCATTTTTCCAGGTATTTCTGATTGACCTGATTTTTCAAATCAAGCACTTGTGAAAGAGTCAGGTTGGACCAGAATGAATAAGCCAGATCGAATTGATTCTGAACAATGATTGCGGCATTAAGGGCACCCACCGAGGTGCCGATAACGGCACCAATTTCGATGTGCTGTTCCCGTAGTGCCTGCCAGACGCCGATTTCAAAAGCGCCCTTGGCACCGCCGCCGCCTAAAACCAGACCATAGGGATTATTCATGGGAAAACCTCTCAGTACAGATAAGTGAAAACATCGCTGGAGAAATCATTGGCTAACTCGCTAAGCAGGCCGGTGGTACCCACCCCGATACAGGCGACACAGGCCATCACGACGATTACTGACAGAACCAGGCCGACAATTGAACAGATCAGGCCGGCAAGTGCCATGGCGTGAGAGGCTCCGGTTTCTTTTAATTCTTTCATGGCGATGATGGCAAAAATAAGACCGATAGCGCCAGTAAAAAAACCACTGCCCATCAGCGGAATTGAGCTGACAATCGAAACAATCCCCAGGCTTAAAGCGATGATGGATTTATCATCAATATTACTGTAAATAGTTTGAACCGCTGACTGGCGTTCATCATTAGCCGGATGATTTCTGATTGCAAAGATAAAAATCGGGGCTAAAAAAGGGAAAATGATACTCAAAACCAGAAAAACGACGCGATGGTTTTTGGCGTAAATGCTGTATAACCAGTATAAAGCCGTATAGTAATAAACAGCAAAAGCGATGGACAAAAGAATCGATAAAATGGCGCCCAGATAAGGGATCAGGGTGAGGATACCGCTGGCCAGAGCTAGAGCGAAAGATGAAAGGGTCAAAAAAATCTTGGCATAGGGGATATGCAGGGACCCGAAAGTGACCTCATCATTGATCAGATCACCCAGAATATAATTGCTGGCAATCGGAATCCAGGCCAGCCAGGCGTGATCAATCTGGCGGTTTTTCGCCATTTTATAAAGGCCGATAGAAGAAAAAACATACGAAATAATGCCGATGATCAGACTAATTACAATCACTGCCGTGAGGATGGATAAAAAGACCGGAAGGAATTCCAGCATAAATTCCGAATCTGAACTGTGGGGCATGGAATTGCCCATTATTGCGTTGTACTCATACATCATAAGACTGCCTCCTAGTAAATAATAATACTATTAGTATACCCTTAAAAGTTTAAGACTTTCGCCAATTTTTATAAAGTTTCTGAGGGATATTTTTAAAAAACAGGATGCCGGTAAGGATGACCAGCAGGCTCAGCCATTGAGAGGTGGAGAACCATAAAAAACTGCCGCGGGGATCGCCTCTTAAAAATTCGATCAGAAAGCGGAAAATGCCATAACTGATCAGATAGAGACCAGTGGTGTGCCCCGGTTGTCGGGAATTTTTGAGCTGGAGCAGCAATAGACCGCTGAGGATAAATAAAAACAGAGATTCACTTAGCTGAGTGGGAAAAAGGGCAACACCGGATGGGGGATAAGCGCCCTTGGGGTATGTGACAGAACAAAAGCCATCATAAGAGATGCCGTAGCAGCAGCCGTTAAAAAAACAGCCGATTCGGCCAAAAGCTTGCGCCAGCGATAGACAAGGAACCGCCGCATCAAAAAAAAGGATGGGATTGAGATTATAGATTCGGGTGTAAAAATAACCACCCAGGACGCCGCCCAGCAAGCCGCCAAAAAAAACAGATCCTCCTGATAAAAAAGAAATCAGAGTGTTGAGTGGATCGTGGATCAGGTCGCTAAGATTGACAAAGAGATACAAGGCTTTGGCCCCGATGATGCCGCCGATGATGCCAAATAAACCGAAAAAAACGATGTCCATGGTCAGAATTGCATATTTTCTGGCGGTAAGGGTTGATAACAGAAAAGCGGCAGTGACGCCAATTAGAAAGAGAATCCCGAAAGTTGGGATCGGCCGATTAAAAATTTCGATAACTGGGTACATAATTCTCCTTTGCGTCATTGTGTTAAAAAAAAGAAGCCGCGGATGTCAGTCATCATGAAATGATTGACATTGCAGGCTTCAGCATAAATTGATAGTCTTATCCAAGATAAATAATGCCATCAATCTGCCGCGGGCAGAAAGCTGTGGCGGCAAGTTCTACATATAGGACATTGTGCCAAGGATACCAACACAGGCGACACAAACTAAAAATCCCATTAAGCTCAGCGCCATACCGATTATGGACAAAACGAGTCCGGCAGTTGAAATGCCATCAGGTTTGAATCCTTCATTTTGACCAGCTTTTCTGATTTGAATGCCAAAAACCATCCCAACAATGCCACAAACAACTCCGATGAGTGCAAAGTTTCCGGTCCAAAAAGTTAAAATAGAAATAATTCCCAAAACCAGCGATGCAATCGCTTCGGACTAAAGACAAAGTTAATTTTATCTACCTGAGCACCGACAATTGGCTTTTCAGTTGTCCGCCTCGGGGCGAACAGTTGCTAGAAAACGTCAATAATTAGCGATTTCAAATTGAGCAACTGTACGAATCCGCGCGCGGACTACGAAATCCAATTGGTCGGTGCGGGGTTTGTCTACGCACTGCAGCGATGCAATCGCTTTTCCACTGTATTTTTCCATGATGCCCTCCACTTAGTTTTATGCATTCAGGATACAGCTAAGTGGCGGGAAAGTCAAGCCTGATATTTTTCTTTCAAGTGATCAACCAGGTCAAAGGCGACCCGGTTAATGGTCTGGGAACCGGCTACCAGCACCAGATCGCCCGGTTTTAAGTGGTCGCTTAGATGCTTGATGATATCCGAAAATTCAGAGATTGTAACCGTCTCGATGCCGTATTTTTGAACAATGGCTTTTTGCAGATCCTCCGAATAAATATTCCAGTCATTTCCTTCGCGGTCGGAATAAATATCATTGAGGATAACATAGTCGGCTTTGGCAAAGGCATCAACAAATTCGTCAAAGAAAAAGTAGGTGCGTGAATAAGTGTGGGGCTGGAAAACAACCCAGAGTTTTTCGTGCTCGTAATTCAAGGAAGCGTCAACCACCACTTTCAGTTCGGTGGGATGGTGGGCGTAATCTTCGTAAACGTTGATGCCATTGACCTCGCCGCGGAATTCAAAACGACGTTTGGCGCCACTGAAACGGCTTAGCGCATCAATTGAAGTGGCTACCGGAATGCCCAGAAAATCACCACAGATAATAGCCGATAAAGCGTTTAAAACATTATGCTGGCCGGGGACGATCAGTTTGTAATGGCCATAAAAGGTCTGGCCCTTGTAGACATCGAATTCCGGTTTTCCGACTTGGTCATAAATGATGTTTCCGGCATGCCAGTCGTTTTTTTCATCGATTCCGTAAGTGACAACTGGTGCGGATAAGCCTTTAACAGTTTCCAGAACAACTGGTGAATCACCATAAGCGATCATCAGGCCGTCGGCTGGCAGAATTTGCCCGAATTTATGAAAGGATTCTTTGATCTGTTCAATCCCGCCTTTAAAATAATCCAGATGATCTTCTTCAATATTGGTAATGATGCCAATGGAATGAGTGGTTTTTAAAAAGCTGTCCACATATTCGCAGGCTTCAACGACGAAATAGTCTTTACCGTCAATTAGGGCATTACCGCCAAATTCATCGAGTTTACCGCCGATGCTTAAGCTTGGGTGCAGATTAGCATGGAGCAGCAGGGTAGCAACCATTGAAGAGGTTGTTGTTTTACCGTGGGTGCCGGAGACGGCGATTGTTTTATTGAAAATATGTGAAAAAAGCCCCAGGAAAGCGGATCGTTCAATTTTAGGAAGTCCCAGATCGGTCGCTTTAACCATGTCAGGGTTGTCATCATGAATCGCAGCCGAGTAGACCACGCAGTCCGTATCAGTCGGAATATTATTATAATCATGTCCAATATGGACGGTAACACCTAAACTTTGCAGTTTTTCTGTGTAGCCGGAAGCAACCATATCGGATCCTTCCACAGAGAAACCTTCATGCAGTGACATGGTGGCCAAGCCGCTCATGCTGCTGCCGCCAATACCGATAAAGAACAGTTTATGAACAGGACGATTACATGTTTTTTCGAGTTGTGCTTTCAAATTGATAAGCTCCTTATAACTTAAAATTTTCTTAATTTAATGTGTTTCATAAAAAGAGAAAGCTCTGTTTGAACAGAGAACTGAAAATATTTTTTCGAAAAACTTGTTGGATAAAGTGTGCTTTTATAAATTTCGCCTAAGAATGGGAAATCTTTATCTAAAAGTTCTGTTGAGAATTATATCATAAGAGTTAAAGTGTCGTAAAGTTTAAAAATCACTTGCTTTTTTTAAAAAACACGAATAAAATTATGATATAAGAAAAAAATGTTCGGATTTTTTCCGCTTGTGGTGAATAATGAAAAAAAATGAGAGAATCAGTGTTATAACAAAAATATTAGCCGATCATCCTAATCAGGTTTTTAGCTACAATTATTTTGCCAATCTCCTGGATGCTGGGAAATCCAGTGTCTGCGAGGATATTGCCATTGTCAGAGAAGCCTTTTTAAAGCTTGAACAGGGCCGGGTGCATACATTCTCCGGAGCCTCTGGTGGCGTGATCTATTATCCGGAAGTATCTGCGCAGGATGAAAAGCGGATGCTTTTAGAAATTGCCGATTTGTTGATGCAGCCGCAACGACAGATTCATGGTGGTTTTGTTTACTACAGCGATATTTTATCCAATCCCCGTTATTCCCAAAATATTGGCCGGATCATTGCGTCGAAATATCTCGAAGCGGGTCTGGATTATGTTGTCACCACAGAAACGAAAGGGATTCCCGCCGCCATGGAAGCCGCGCATTATTTGAACGTGCCGGTGGTTTTAATTAGACGGTCCAATCGGGTAACAGAGGGTTCGACCATTAGCGTAAACTACATTTCCGGCTCCTCCAATAAAATTTCAACCATGTATTTAAGCCGACGAATTGACTTGCATCAAAAGAAGGTGCTGATTATCGACGATTTCATGAAAGGTGGCGGAACAGCCAAAGGCATGGTCAGTCTAATGGAGGAAGTGGGTGCTGAGGTTCAGGATGTTTCGGTCATTTTTGCCACCCGCCATCCACTTGAAAAGCTGGTAGCCATTTTCAATCCCCTTTTAATAATGGATGACAGCCAAATTGGGGAGGGAAAACTGACCGTCGAAATTAACCAAGCTTCCCGTCACGACTAAGAAATTGTTCCGGATTTGTAACTGATTCCCCATTCAGCGTAAAATCTGCAAAAAACATCAGGTTTTTGTTTCAATATTCTATAAATTATGGTAGGATATAGATAGAATAGGACATGTGACTTTATTTCAATAGGGGAGGCTTAAGCAGATGGAAATTACGGACGTAAGAGTACGGAAAACGTATCCAGAGGGAAAAATGAGAGCAATTGTCTCGGTAACGTTTGATGATCAGTTCGTTGTACATGACATCAAAGTTATTGAAGGACAGAGTGGTTTTTTTATTGCAATGCCCAGTCGAAAAACACCGGATGGTGAATTCAAGGATATTGCCCATCCCATCAACATGGGTACCCGTCGACAAATGCAGGAAAGCGTACTCAAAGCATATGATCTTGCCGTTGAGCAGGAAGAAAGCAATAGCATTGAAGAAGCAGATGTTGAACTGGAAGTGGACTACGAAGAAGAATAGACCACATAATCGATACTTTATAAAGGGGAATCCGCTTCCCCTTTTTTTGTCGTTTATGATTAAATAAAGGAAGATCAGGTATGAAAAATACAAAGGTATTAATACTGGCAGCAGGTCAGGGGACACGGATGCGTTCCAAAAGAGCCAAGGTTTTACATCCGCTTTGCGGAAAAAAAATTCTTGACTACGTTATTGATAATGCTGAGGCTGCGGGCGCTGCGGAAATTGGCGTAATTGTTGGTTATCAGGCGGAACAGGTTCAGGCCAGCCTGACGCCGGAAATAAAGATTTACCGGCAGCAAGAGCAGCTGGGCACGGCCCATGCCGTGATGATGGCCTTGCCGTTTTTTGAAAACTTTTCCGGCAGTCTGATGGTGCTGGTGGGGGATGCACCCTTTACCCGGCGGGAAACCCTTAGAGCCATGCTTGAAACACACGAAAAAAATGGCTATGGGGTCACGGTTTTAACAGCTGAATTTAAAGATCCTTTCGGATATGGCCGAATGATCAAAAACGCAGCAGGGGAACTTTTGGCGATTATTGAAGAAAAAGATGCAGATGCGACCCAGAAACTGGTTAAAGAAATAAATTCTGGCATGTATTGTTTTGATGCTCAGGCCCTGGCAGCGGCATTAAAAGAAGTTAATACCGATAACGCTGCCGGAGAATACTATCTCACGGACGTTATTGAAATCATCAGGAAAACGGGGCTTAAGGCAGGGACATATGTGACAGATGATCCCGACGATATCGCGGCCATTAATTCAAAACAACAGCTGGCTCAAGCAGAAACGCTGATGCGGGGACGAATTAACGCGGCCCTGATGGATGAAGGCGCGATTATTACTGATCCGGCGACCACTTATATCGGGCCGGATGTGAAAATTGCCGCCGATGCCGAGATTTTACCGGGTACGATCCTGGAAGGTCAAACGGTTATAGGTCAGGACTCGGTAATCGGTCCTTATTCAAGATTGAAAGACGCTGTGATCGGGGAACGGGTTACGATCGAAAATTCAACTGTACTGGAAAGCTCGGTTGGCCACGATACAAAAGTTGGTCCCTATGCTTATATCCGGCCGGGTAGCGTCATTGGTCAAGGCTGTAAAGTGGGCGATTTTGTGGAAGTTAAAAATTCCAATATGGGTGATCATTCAAAGGCTTCTCATTTAACCTATATTGGTGATGGGGATGTCGGTCAGGGCGTCAACCTTGGCTGTGGGACGGTTTTTGTTAATTATGACGGCAAAAACAAGTATCGGACGGTGGTTGAAGATCAGGCTTTTGTGGGTTGCAACACCAACCTGATTGCTCCAGTGACAGTCAAAAAAGGCGCCTATATTGCCGCCGGGTCAACCATTACCGATGAAGTGCCGGAGGATTCTCTGGCCATTGCCAGATGCCGGCAGGTCAATAAAGAAGGCTATCTCAAAAAGAAAAAATAAGGCAAATATATTTGCGGTTAAAATGTTTGTAAAACACATCAATATATAAAGATAAAAGAAGAGGTAAGAAAATTATGGATGGAAAGTACAGCGGTATTAAGATTATTTCAGGGAATTCCAACAAGGCCTTGGCCAAAGAAATTGCGGATTACCTGGAAGTGCAGCTTTGTAATGCGGAAGTGGTTCATTTCAGTGACGGTGAAATTGGCGTTAATGTCTATGAATCTGTTCGCGGAGCGGATGTTTTTGTCATTCAGTCAACGGGGACTCCGGTTAACGAAAATCTGATGGAGCTGTTGATTTTTATCGACTCGATGAAGCGTGCTTCAGCCGGACGTATCAATGCGGTTATTCCTTATTACGGTTATGCGCGACAGGATCGTAAGGCTAAATCAAGAGATCCGATTACCGCTAAACTGGTTGCCAATCTCTTAACAACGGCTGGTGCTGACCGGGTTATCACCATGGATTTGCATTCGAATCAGATTCAGGGATTTTTTGACATTCCCCTGGATCATTTAACTGGTGGTGGTCTGATTACTGAGTATTACAAAGAAATGAAGCTTGAAAACATGGTTGTCGTTTCGCCGGATGCCGGTTCTGTTAAAAGATCCAGAAAACTGGCCAGAAGCCTGGACTGTTCTTTTGCCATTATCGATAAAGAACGACCAAAACCCAACGAAACAGCAGTCATGAATGTTATCGGTGATGTTAAAGGAAAAAACTGTATTCTGATTGATGACATGATCGATACCGCTGGAACGATCACCACTGGGGCCAATGCCCTAATTGAAATGGGCGCTGAATCGGTTTACGCGGCCTGCAGTCACGGTGTGTTTTCCGGTCCTGCCATCGAAAGAATTCAAAATTCGGCGATTAAGGAACTGATTACTCTCAATACCCTGGTGATCCCCGAAGAAAAACAGATCGATAAAATTAAAATTTTATCAACGGGTACTCTTTTTGGCCGCGCCATCGATTATGTCCATTTTGGCCGATCCCTCAGCAAGCTTTTTGTTGGCCGCTACGTCTAAGATGCGCATCATAGTTGGACTGGGCAATGTGGGTAAGGATTACGAGAATACCCGTCATAATATCGGATTTATGGTACTTGATGCTTATGCCCGAAAAAAAGGTCTGAATATCACAAAAAAAGAACAGCATGGGCTGACGGCCAGTTTCTTTGAAAATGGGAATAAAGTGATGCTGGTCAAGCCCACCACCTACATGAACAATAGTGGTCTCTGTGTTTCGGGGCTGCTTGACTATTACGATATTGAACTTGAGGATCTTCTGGTGATTTACGATGATATTGATCTTTCTTTCGGTGATATCCGCATCCGAAAAAATGGCGGACCTGGTACCCACAATGGGATGCGATCAATTATTTCCAGTTTGGCCAGCAAAGATTTTGCCCGTGTTCGGATGGGTATCGGTTGTCCGAAAGAAGGTTTTGATCTAGTACATTTTGTCCTGGGACAGTTTTCCAAAGAGGAGCAGCCGGGGGTGGTGGATGCCATCGCCGAGGCTGTTCGGGGTATTGATATCTGGTTGGACCAGGGGATTGATATGGCCATGAATCAAATCAACCGGCGACCCAAATAAGCCTGGATGAGATCAGGGCTTGGTCAGAAAATAAGGATAAATTTAACGCCTGAGCATTGATAATTGTCTTTTTGAGTTGTCAGTCTTGGGGTTTGTCTACACACTTAAGCCTGGATATAATCCGGGCTATTGCCATTATGGTTTGGAAAGAGGAACGATGAATCTTAGTAAAACGCAGACCTTTAAAAATATAATAAGGCAGTTCAAGCCGGATGAGCCGCTCAACTTAACCGGAATGAACAAAGGGTTTAAGGCGGCTCTGGCGGCGGCTCTTCTAAAAGAGCAGAAGCAGATCTGTTATATTGCCATGAGTGATGCAGAAGCTTTAAAAATAGCAGCGGATTTAAAAAGCACCCTTGGCGATCAGGTGCTTTATTTTCCGATGGAGCCGATTCACGACTACTTTGCCGACGTCCATAGTCGAGACATCGCGAATCAGCGCCTGGCAGTCTTCAAAAAAATATTATCCGGTCAGTCCTGCCTGATAGTGATTGGGATTGAAGCGTTGTTTAAAAAGTTTCTGCCCAGACAAGCATTTGAAAAACTGCAAGTGTTTTTGCGCCTGGAACAGGAAATTGATCCCCAGGAGCTGATTAATACGCTTATTAAGCTTGGCTACGAACGGGATGTTCAGGTAGAAGCCCGGGGTCAGTTTGCACATCGCGGTGGCATTATTGATGTATTTGTGCCGGCCGAAGACCAGGCGTATCGTTTGGAATTTTTTGGTGAGTCAATCGAATCGATCCGGTCTTTCGATCCTGAGAGCCAACTTTCGGTTGAAAACCATGAAACCGTTACAATCACTGCTGCCAGGGAGGTGTTGCTGGCTGAAGATGAACGGGAGGCGCTCTTTAAAAAGCTGAATAAAAAATATCGGGATGACGCGCTTTATCAGCCTCTTCTGGAACGCTTGTCTGAGGAAGGCTGCAATACCTGCGAAATTCTCTTTGCTTTGTCCAAATCGGAAGCGATTTTTTTCGATTATTTAAGCAATCCGCTTCTGATCTGGGACGAGCCGACTAAAATTAGACAGGTGGGGAACCAATATCTGGAAAAACTGGATCAGGATATCGAGAATCTTGGTACTGAGGGGATTTTATTTCCGGAAGAAAAAAACAAGTTTTTCAGACTGGCCAAGATTGAAAAAGAAGCAGCCCAGTATAGTGAGCTTAAATTTAATCTTTTTGGTTCGCGCAGCAAAAAAGGGACAAGCATTGAGATGAATGCGCTGGAGATTGAACCCTTTCTCGGCGCGATTCCGCGTTTCCTTGATTTTGTTGAGGACCGCTTAAAAAAAGAATACTATCTGGAGATTCATGTCCAGGATGAAACCGGTCGTAAACGGTTGGAGGAAATTCTTGTGCAGGCGGATATTCACCGTTTTACTAATACTTTTGATACAGGAATTCAGATTATTGATGGTGAAATAGCCGCCGGTTTTGAGCTGCCAACGGATCATTTTATCTGTCTTAACGAGCGGGAAATTATCCGTGACGGTTTTTCCCGAAAAAGAAGGCGGAAAAGAAAAGGTAAAAAACTGGACTCTTTTACCCAGCTTAACCAGGGGGATTACGTTGTTCACGATATTCATGGGATCGGGGTTTATAAAGGAATTGAGCAGCTGCAAATCGATGAAACCATTAAGGATCTGATGGTCATTGAGTACGCCAATGAAGCGAAGTTCTATTGTCCGGTGGATCAGATGGATGCGGTGCAGGTTTATGTAGGGACCGGCGAGAAAAAACCACGGATCAATCAGTTGGGCACTGCTGACTGGCATAAGTCAAAGGCTCGGGTTAAAGCGGCAGTTGAAGAAATGGCCGATGAACTGATTGAACTTTATGCCAAGCGTCAACAACTCAGCGGCTACGCGTTTGGACCGGATTCTACCTTTCAAAAGGAATTTGAGGATGCTTTTCCCTATGAAGAAACCGGTGATCAACTGCAGGCAGTGGAAGAGATCAAGGAAGATATGGAAAAAGCCAAGCCGATGGATCGTTTGCTTTGTGGAGATGTGGGTTACGGTAAAACTGAGGTTGCTTTGCGGGCGGTCTTTAAGGCCGTAATGGACGGCAAACAGGTGGCTTTTCTGGTGCCTACCACGATTCTGGCCCAGCAGCATTATCAGACAATCATCGAGCGATTTGAAAAATATCCGGTGCGGGTGGGTCTGCTGTCCCGTTTCAAGTCAAAAAGCGAACAGGAAAAAACCATGCGCGGCCTTTTAAGCGGCGAGGTGGATCTGGTTGTGGGAACCCACAGGCTGCTGTCAAAAGATGTGCGCTTCAAAGATCTGGGTCTATTGGTGATCGATGAGGAGCAGCGCTTTGGGGTAACGCATAAAGAAAAAATCAAGCAGATGAAAGAGAATATAGATGTTCTGACCTTAAGTGCCACCCCCATTCCGCGAACGCTGCACATGTCGATGATTGGGGTGCGGGATATGAGTGTGATCGATGAGCCCCCGGAAGGCCGTCGCCCGGTTTTAACCTATGTGATGGAATACAATGATGCCTTAATTAAGGATGCCATTGAGCAGGAATTAAAGCGGCGGGGACAAATCTATTTTGTTCACAATCGGGTTCATGATATTTACGAGGTATCGGCGCGGTTAAGGGATTTGGTCCCAGGTTTGCGGCTGACCGTTGCTCATGGTCAGATGTCGGGGCCGGAACTGGAGGATATTATGATGGACTTTCTGGAATACCGCTATGATCTCCTGGTGACCACGACGATCATCGAATCAGGTTTGGATATCAAGAATGCCAATACCTTAATTATTGACAATGGTGATCATATGGGGCTGTCCCAGCTCTATCAACTGCGGGGGCGGGTCGGCCGTTCCAATACTCAGGGCTATGCCTATGTGACCCACAAACAAAAAATGCTGTCAGAAGTTTCGGCTAAACGCCTGAAAGCGATCAAGGATTTTACCGCTTTTGGCTCAGGCTTTAAAATTGCCCTCCGGGATCTGGAGATTAGAGGTGCCGGCAATATTTTGGGGTCGGCACAGTCGGGTAATCTGGCCAGTATTGGATATGAGCTTTATTGTCGGATTCTTGATGAAGCGGTTAATCTGCGATTGGGCAAAGCCTTGCCGGAACCGGTTCGGGATGTCATGATCAATCTCGATATTTCCAGTTACATTCCGGAAAGCTATATCCGCGATGAGGAACTTAAATATGACCTCTACAAAAAGCTTTCCTATATCAAAACCCGCGAAGATTACGATGAACTGGAGGATGAATTATTAGACCGTTTTGGTGCTATTCCTGATGGGGTCTATAATCTGATGTCACTGGCGATGATTAAATATCAGGCTAAAGTGCTTGGAATAACCGAGCTTTCGCAACGAGGCAACAGCGTCAGTTTTGTTTTTGCAGCAGATGTTGTGTTGCCAATTCCTCAGCCGGAAGCGATGCCGATTTTTTCGGAAAGTTACAGTCTAAAATTTAATGCGGGGAAAAAGGATGAAATCAAGTGGCGGATTATTCTGAAAAAAGATACAGATCAGAAATATTTAAATAAGCTGAGCGAGTTTTTAAATCTGCTGGCAGCCCAAAAAATTAAGGAAAGTTAGGCGGCATCTGTGGTAGACTGGCTCAGGTATTTTTGAAATAAGACGGAAAAATCTGTCGAACAACATATGAAGGAGATTTACATGATAACAGTTAAAAAACGGGTTTTAACAGGATTCATTGTGGCGATTATGCTGACAGGAATGCTGTTTAGTGGATGTAGTCTGGTGTCGGTGGATCCGGAAAAGGATCGCGCCCAGGTGATCGCCGAAATCGGCGATGAGACCATTCTCAAAGAAAGTTTCAACAATTACATGGCTTATTACTATATGTATTATAAAGCCAGCGGGATGACATTTCCCACCGGAGATGATTTAAACACCATGAAATCCGATTTGCTTGATGACCTGGTGCGGGTGAATGTTCTGACTATTCAGGCAAAGGCTGATGGGGTTGAACCGGCTGCCAGTTCAAGCGTGGATGTGGCTACGATGATCAGCTCTTTAAAAACCTCCTTGGGTGATGATGAATTTGCCAAGGTGATGAGTACCTACAATACAGATGAAGAATCCTTTACGGCATTTTTAACCGATCTGATGGACAAATACGGCTACGCAGATGCCATGCAGTCAAAATTTGAAGAGGATCTGAAAGCTGATCCATCACAGGAATTAAGCACTGTCGTTGGAACGATCGACGGCGAGGATGTGACTAAAGACCAGTATAACTACCAGCTGGCCAATCAGGAGCTGACCTACTACTATACAAACCAGTCAGCCATGCCAACTGATGATGACACCATGGCCACAACAAATGAGACTATTTTCAATGATCTGGCTGAAAGACAAGTTCTTGCCGCTTATGCTGCCGAAAATGGGATTGAGGCAGATCAGCAGGATGTGACTGATTATGTATCGGCTCAGGACGCTTTTGTGGGTTATCTGTTTTCAGACGATGCGACCTTCCAGGAATATCTGGACTCTAAATATCTGACCATTGAACAGTGGGATGCCTTTGTGCAGGAAGACGGAACAGCCTCAGCGATTGCTTTGGCCATTCAGGATCAGATGAAGCAGGACGTTGAAATCAGTGATAAAGATATCGAGAGCTATTACGAAGATAATAAAGATACTTATGACAGTGACACTGTTTCAGCCATGCATATCCTGGCCGATACTGAAGAGCAGGCACAGTCCATCTATGAAGAAGCTAAAAACATTACAAACAAGGATGAGTTTCAAGCCTTAGTCGATAAATATCAGGGTCAGGATGGCATTCAGGAAGCGACCGATCTGGGCGCCTTTGATTATGACACGATGGTTGAACCTTTCTCGGAAGCGGCTTTCGCTGCGGATGTCAACACGGTAGTTGGACCGGTACAGACTGATTACGGCTATCATGTCATCTTTGTTTACGATAAACACACCGCTGAAATTCCATCTCTCGATGATAAACGCGACGAAATTAAAGAAACGCTGACTGAAAATGCGGTAACGGATAAATTTGATGCCTTGAAAGAAAGTCTGATGAAAAAAGTTAAAATTGAGATCAATGATATCCAGGATCCTTTTGACGCTTATGTTGAAGATCTGAAAACACAGATGAACGTGACGGTGTACGATAATCGCATTTAAGAAAATGAGACGCTGATTTTTAGTGCCTCAGATAAAAGACAAAGTTAATTTTAACACCTGAGCACCGACAATTGGCTTTTCAGCTGTCTGCCTCGGGGCGAACAGTTGCTGGGAAATGCTGTTTTATTTGCACTTTCAAATGGGCAACTGTACGAATCCGCGCGCAGACTGCGAAATCCAATTGGACGGTACTGCGTATATCTGCATACTAAGGCTCTGATTTTATCAGAGCCTTAAAATTAGAATGGAAGAGGATAGCATGTCAGGACGTACAGCAAATTATTTAAAAGGTGCCACGATATTGGCAGCGGCGGGTATTCTATCCCGAGTTTTGGGATTGTTTTTCAAAATCCCGCTTTATCAGATGGTGGGAAGCTATGGGAATGGGATCTATGGCAATGTTACCGCTATCTATAATACCCTCTTAATGGTTTCAACTGTGGGGATACCAGTGGCTATTTCCAAAATGGTTTCGGAAAACATTGCCAAGGGTGAGTATGCCACGGCTCACCGGGTTTTTAGGGTATCGATGTTGACACTGATTGGACTGGGGACAGCTTCGACGCTATTTTTATTTTTTGGTGCTGATTGGATTATCGAAACAGCCAATTGGACTTATGAGAGTCTGCCGGCCTTGATTGCCATCTCACCGGCACCCTTGATTATTTCCGTTTTATCGGCCTATCGCGGCTTTTTTCAGGGCTTTCAGATTATGACACCGACGGCGATTTCACAGATTATTGAACAGATTATACGGGTTATTTTAGGGGTTTCATTGGCCTATGTATTTTCGGCGAATTTCTCTGTTGGTATGGGTGTTGGCGGGGCTGTTTTTGGAGCCACTGCCGGTGGCTTGGTCGCTGGTATTTTTTTGTTTTTTCTCTACGAAAGCTTTGCCCGTAAGAATAAAAAGCTTTTAAAAAAGCGAAGCGGAAAACGTCAGAAATCAAATAAAGAACTGTTAAAAAGACTGGTGATTATTGCCGTACCGGTTACTTTGACTTCGGCTCTGGTTTCGATGTTTTCAACCATCGACTCCTTTATTTATGTGGGCAGGCTGGCTGTTGCCGGGATTGACGAGGTAACGGCGACGATGATGTTTGGGGACTTTACCAATGCGGAGATTTTGATCAGCATTCCCCTTGTTTTAAGCGGGACGTTAGCGGTGGCGATGATTCCCACGATTTCCGAGTCTTATGCAAAAAGAGATAAAGAAGCGCTGACACACAAAATTCAATTATCAATCCGCGTCATTTTTCTGATTGCCTTTCCTTCTTGTGTGGGGCTGGCGGTCTTATCCGGCGCGATATTTGATCTTTTATTTCCCGGCTCACCTTATGGGGCGGCGATTTTGCAGACCTATTCGGTGGCAACCATCTTTATGATGCTCTCAAATACCTTTCAGAGCATGCTGCAGTCCATTGATAAATTTAGAGTGCCGCTTTACCATTTGGCAATTGCAATGGTGGTTCGCTTTGTAACAGGTTGGATCTTTTTATCGATTTCTTTTATCAATATACAGGGGATTGTTATCAGCAGCATTATCACCTTTGTTTATTTGACATTTGCCAATTATCGGGCAGTGAAGCGTTATAGTCGAATTAAAATCGATTGGGTTCATGATATGTTCAAGCCTTTAATTGCATCTTTGATCATGGGGGTCATCACATATTTTGTTTATTTGGGCATGAAAAGTTTGTTTGGGATGCTCTGGGGTCTCTTAATCGCTGTAGCGTTGGCAGTTGTCTTCTATGGTGTGATTATGATTCTGATTAAAGGAATCACCGAGGAAGAGCTGGGCTACTTTCCCGGCAGTGGCCGATTGCTGAAAATATATGGTCGGGTTAATGGCCTGACGGGTAACAGAAAGGAAGATTAATGGCACATATTGATATTGTAGGGCTGGGGCCAGGTGATCCCGGGCAGCTTACACTAACAACTCTGGAGTTGCTGGAAAATAAAACAAAAAACTATTTAAGAACAGCCATTCATCCAACTGTTGAATTCTTGGATCGGCGGGGCATCGTTTATGACAGCTTCGATTTTCTTTATGAGCAGAAAGAAGATTTTGATCAGATTTACGAACAGATTGCCAATCGTCTTGTTGCAGAGGCTAAATGCATGGATATTGTTTACGCAGTTCCGGGCAATCCTTTGTTTGGCGAAGAAACGGTGGTTAAACTGATAGAAAAAGCTCAATCTGAGGGTGTCGATTATCAACTGCATCCAGGTGTTAGTTTTGTTGATGTGACCATGAATGCGCTAAAATTCGATCCCGTTGCGGGTCTGAAAATTCTTGATGCCTTTGATTTGAACGGTTTGGATTGCAGTGGCAATCTTTTAATTACGCAGGTTTATAACCGTCATATGGCGTCGGAAGTCAAACTGGAACTGATGAAAGTTTTTAATCCGGAAAAAAAGGTCACCCTGCTCATTAACGCCGGGGTTTGCGGAAGTGAAAAGAGTCTGACCATTCCTTTATATGAACTGGATCGGATTGAGGAGATTAATCATCTGACGAGCCTCTTTGTACCGGCTGAAAAAAACACGGGATTTATTGGCACTTTTGAGATTGTGGAGCGGCTTTTAGCTGAAGATGGCTGTCCCTGGGATCGTCAACAGACAGCCCAGACTTTAAAACCCTATCTGATAGAGGAAGCTTACGAGGTTCTTGATGCCATTGATTTAAATGATAGTGAAAATTTGGCAGAAGAATTGGGCGATGTGTTTTTCCAGATTGTTTTTCATGCGATATTGGCTGAAAAAAGCGGGCAATTTAGCATTCATGAGGTTTTAGCAGGAATCAACGAAAAAATGATTAGAAGGCATCCTCATGTCTTTTTAAGTCCGGAAGAAATTGAAGCGGGCGATGTGGAGTTGAATTGGGAAGCGATTAAACGTGTCGAAAAAGGACTTGATCAGTATCAGGCTGATTCGGTTCATGAAGTGTCGGAGAGTTTTAAAAAGGTACCTGACTCCTTTCCTGCTCTAATGCAGGCTCAGAAGATTCAGAAAAAGGCGGCTAAAGCCGGCTTTGACTGGCAGCAGCCAGTTGATGCTCTGGAAAAACTGACGGAAGAAATTAAAGAATTTATTGCTGCTGTGGAAGAAAAAGATATTTCAAACATGGAAGAAGAATTGGGCGATTTGCTTTTTTCGATTGTTAATGTGGCCAGACTTTACAAAATCAATTCGGAACTTGCGCTGAGAGAGGCTACAAAAAAATTTGTTGCCCGTTTCGTAGAAATGGAAAAACTGGCGAGTCAAGAGGAAAAAATCTTTAAAAACTGTAATTTTGAGACGATGAATCGACTCTGGACCCTGTCAAAAACGCAAATTTAGCGATAAATCACGTAAAAAAGCAAAAAAGGCTTGTAATTAAGGGGCAGTCATGCTTATAATATTACACATAGAATACTGGAACAATTAGATGGAGGAAAAAATGAACAAATCAGAATTAATTGCCCAGATGGCAGAAAAGTCAGGTCTATCGAAGAAAGATTCGGAGAAGGCACTCGGAGCGTTCATGGATACAGTTGTGGAAACCTTGAAAAATGGAGACAAGGTTTCACTGGTTGGATTCGGAACCTTTGAAGTAAGAGAACGGGCAGCCCGTACTGGCTTAAACCCAAGAACAAAAGAGCCAATTGAAATTGCTGCTTCAAAAGCCCCAGGTTTTAAAGCGGGTAAAGGCTTTAAGGATGAAGTAAATAACTAGAAGAAAACACCTGAAGCCAGAGCGCAGCTCTGGCTTTTCATATGCGCTAAAAAGCTATTCTTTTGAAGGTATTTGTTTTGGATAGCAGCAAAAGCTTGAAAAAACAGGGAAATGGTGGCTGCAATGTCCTCTTATTTGTTTGATTGATGAAAGCTTGCAGTTTGAAGCCGCAATGGCATTAGATTTTTTGTCCCGATTCAGGGCAGGCGTTTTAACGAATTATTTAATAAATAGGTGATAAAATGAGAATCGATAAATTTTTAAAAAATGCGCGGATCATCAAAAGACGAACAGTGGGAAAGGAAGCCTGTGACGGTGGGCGGATTTCCATCAATGGTAAAGTGGCCAAAGCCGGTGATCGCGTTAGTGTTGGTGACATTATTAGCATTCGCTTTGGTGAGCGGGAGCAGAAAGTGGAAGTGTTGGAACTTCTTGAACACGCGCCCAAGGAAATGGCGGCAACCATGTATAAGGAACTTTAAAAGTTTTGAATTAAAATAAAACTGCGAAATAACCAAGCAGCAACATTGGCAGGTAATTAATGATGGGGGAGGGCAGTGATGAACGCAAAACAGAGAAAACAGCTGCAAAGAAGAATGCTGATTGCGGCAGCGATTGTATTTTTTATCGGTCTGGTTATTTATATGTATGGCGCCAATGCCCTGACCATTTATAAACTGGAAAAACAGAAGACTGAGATCCTTCAGGGAATTGAAGACGAAGAAGTTAGAAGCAATCAGCTGGATCAACAAGTTGAGCAGATGGGCAGTAAGAGTTACGTAGAATACATCGCCAGAAAGTACCTGGGTCTTTACTACTCGGATGAAACGATTGTTATCCCGGTGATTGATGAGCAAACGACAGAAAGCGATGGTGAATCGATTGGATGAAATATTAAATCATAAAAATAAACCTAGCGCAGTGATGGATATTGGAACAAATTCTACCCGAATGCTGATTTTTAGAGAAGATCAGGGCGATTTGGTAAGAATTAATAAATCGGTACGATATACCCGCATGGGGCAGGGGGTCAATGAAAGCAAACAGCTTCATCCGGATGCCATGAAACGCAATACAGAAGCGCTGGAAGAGTTCTTAAGGATTGCCACTGATTATGAGGTGCAAGATTTTTATATTTTTGGCACCAGTGCGATGCGTGATGCCAGCAATACGTCTGAATATCAAGCGCATGTAAAAGAGCGCCTAGGACTTGATGTGGCAGTTATCGGCGGAGAAGAAGAAGCTCAGCTGGGCTTCATGGGGGTTTCTCAGTGCTTTGATGAGAAAGTAGTAGTCTTTGATATTGGCGGCGGCAGCACCGAGTTTATTCTGGGTCAAAAGAATCAGATTGAACAGATGATGAGTTTGAATATGGGCTGTGTGCGGGGAACGGAAAGTTTTTTGCATGATGATCCACCAACCAGAGCCCAAATGAACGCCTTAAATGCGAAAATCAGCCAAGAACTGCAAGATAAGGTCAAAAGCATTATTCCAGCAGAATCCTATAAGCTGGTGGGTATTGGCGGAACAGCTACCAGCCTGTCGACGATTCAGCAAAGACTGGATATTTATGACAGCGAAAAGGTTCATCAAAGTCTTATTACCCGTCTGGAACTGGAAGGGATAATAGCTGAACTTTCTCAAAAGACCATTGCTCAGCGTCAGAAAATCGCAGGACTTGAAGCCAAAAGAGCTGATATTATCCTGGCTGGTGCCATGATTCTACATAATATTTTAAGAGCCACCGGCAAGTTTTCCTTTACGGTTTGCGACTATGATAACCTGGAGGGTGCGGCGTTTAAACATTTTATTGATAAAAAATAAAAAAACTTGAATTATCGCTTGACTTATTCTTTTGAAGCGAGTATAATAACACTTGTCCCTTGAACAAGAGGAAACAGACGAAGTGCCGGAGTGGCGGAACTGGCAGACGCACAGGACTTAAAATCCTGCGATTTTAACAGATCGTATCGGTTCGATTCCGATCTTCGGCACCACTTAAAATTTAATGACGCGGGATGGAGCAGCTTGGTAGCTCGTCGGGCTCATAACCCGGAGGTCGTAGGTTCAAATCCTGCTCCCGCAACCAAACAAATTCTTTTTATGGCGGCGTAGCTCAGTTGGCTAGAGCATACGGTTCATACCCGTAGTGTCAGCGGTTCGACTCCGTTCGCCGCTACCATAAAATTCATTATAACAGCTTTTCAAAGGCCCCTTGGTCAAGCGGTTAAGACACCGCCCTTTCACGGCGGTAACAGGAGTTCGATTCTCCTAGGGGTCACCAGTTTAATATTTTTATTTTTGTGGTCGCATAGCTCAGCTGGGAGAGCATCTGCCTTACAAGCAGAGGGTCACAGGTTCGAGCCCTGTTGCGACCACCATTTTTTTACCCTGTTTTAGATAGTTGGAGAGTCAATGGAAAAAAAGGTGCTTCATTACATCCATGAAAATGATCTTATTACGGCTGGCGATCATGTGCTTATCGGAGTTTCCGGTGGAGCCGACTCGCTGGCCTTATTGCATTTTTTGGACCATTATAAAAAAAAATTAAAAATAAATGTGGCGGTTGCCCATCTCAATCACTGCCTGCGGGGAGAAGCGGCGGATCGTGATGAGGGACGAGTCAGGGATTTTTGTCAGGAGCATGAAATTCCTTTTTTTTCAGTCCACAGAGATGTAAAAAAAATTGCGTCAGAGCAAAAGATTTCAATTGAAGAAGCTGGTCGTCAGGCCCGCTACGCATTTTTCGAAAAAGTATCTCAAGAACAGGGCTATAACCGGATTGCCCTGGGACACCATCGGGATGATCAGGCTGAAACCATCTTGATGCGTTTGATTCGAGGAACCGGCATCAAAGGAATTTCCGGCATTCGCTCGAACCGGACGGTGATTCGCCCCTTTTTGGCGGTGTCCAGACAGGAGATTCTAGATTACTGTACGGCCAAGTCACTTATTTACTGTACAGATGAAAGTAATTTTTCTAAGGCCTATACGCGGAATAAAATCAGACTGGAACTGATGCCGATGATTCTTACGATAAACCCTCTGGCTCAGACGCATTTTTGCGAGTTCGCGCAAATTGCCAACGACTATGAGGACTTTCTGGAAGATTATTTGGAGCGTATCGAAAAAAAGATCATCCGCAAGAATAAGGACGAGGTACTGATAAATCGTGAACTTTTCCTGCGGGAAAAAAAGATCGTCAGACAAGCCTTACTGCGCTCTGCACTGGCTCTTTTTAAGGGTAGTTTAAAGGAAATTGAGTACAATCATATCATTGCCTTCGAGCGTTTAATTGAAGGCGACAAAACAACAGGAGAAGTCCACTTTCCTTTAGGTGTCAGAGGGGTTCGCCGTTATGGTGCAATCAGTGTCGAAATGGCGGCTGAAAAAGAAGTAAAAATACCAAAAACAATCCTTCCTGACAAAACCTATATTCTTTCATCTTATCATCTGATTGTTGAATCAGAACTTCTGTCGGAAAAGCAGTGGGACGAGATGAAAAATGATTTTTTCAGGAAAGATCTTAAAAATCATAGTGAAAAAGTATTTGACTATGATAAAATAAAGGACACCCTTTTAATTAGAACTCGGGAAACAGGCGATTTCTTTTATCCTGTAGGAATGAAGGGGAAAAAGACGCTAAAAAAATATTTTATTGATAAAAAAATAATCAGGCAGAGACGGGATCAAATTCCGCTTTTGGCCATTGGAAATGAAATTATCTGGGTTATAGGTTACGCTGTTAATGGTCGATTGCTGGCTGATGAACAGACAAAAAACCCGATTCGTATAAAAATTACATTATGTTAGGAGAAAAGAGTGAGAGCCGATATTCAGGAAGTTTTGGTGGACGAAGCTGCTTTGAAAAAGCGGATCAGTGAAATGGGTCAGGAGTTAACGAAAGCTTATCAGGACAAAAATCCTTTGTTGATTGGTGTTCTTAAAGGCAGTGCGGTTTTTATGGCTGATTTGATCCGAGTCATGGATGTGCCCATGGAAATTGATTTTTTAAAAGCCTCCAGTTATGGAAATGAGGCTAGAAGTTCGGGAACAGTACAGCTTAAAACTGATATTTCGATGGATGTGAAAGATCGTTATATTCTGCTGGTTGAAGATATTATCGACACAGGCAATACCCTGAAGTTTCTGATGGAGAGTTTTGAAACAATGGGAGCCAGGGAGGTTAAAGTTTGTTCATTGCTGAATAAGCATGAACGACGGGAACAACAGGTCACGGCTGATTATATCGGCTTTGAAATTCCCAATGAGTTTGTTGTGGGGTATGGCCTGGATTTTGCTCAGAAATATCGGAATCTGCCATATATCGGCATACTAAAAAAAGAAGTATATGAATAAATGATGAAGGGAGAGATTGATTTTGAATAAATACCTTAAGATGATTGGCTTTTATATGGTGATCCTGCTGATTATTGTGGTAGCGGTAACTTTTTTAAATCCTGTTCAGGATGAAGTGACCACAATTATTTACAGCGACCTGTTAACTGAACTGGAAAATAATCAGGTTCAGGAAATTGAAATTAATAATGCTAAAGTAACCGGGGTTTTAAAAAGTGGTGAGCAGTTTGAATCCATTGTTCCTCAGTACGTGATTGATGAACAGGTTACACCGTACATTTTGGAAAATAATTTACAGGTTACGATTACTGAACAACAGGATTCCTGGTGGATCTCTTTAATACCGTCAGTGGTCATTATTATTCTGATGGTCGTCTTTTTTATGGTCTTTTCACAGCAATCAGGCGGTGGCGGGGGCAAAGTGATGTCCTTCGGAAAAAGTCGGGCCAAACTCCATGTGGAGGGCGAAAATAAGGTCACCTTTAAAAATGTGGCTGGTGCTGATGAGGAAAAAGAAGAACTGGAAGAAATTGTTGATTTCTTAAAATCGCCTGATCGCTATCGCAAGTTAGGTGCCCGAATTCCCAAAGGTGTGCTTTTAGTGGGTCCTCCGGGAACTGGTAAAACCCTGCTTGCTCGTGCGGTGGCCGGGGAAGCTGCGGTACCGTTTTTTACCATCTCAGGTTCGGATTTTGTGGAAATGTTTGTTGGGGTTGGAGCTTCTCGTGTTCGTGACCTTTTCGAAACTGCTAAGAAAAATGCGCCCTGTATCCTTTTTATTGATGAAATTGACGCTGTTGGTCGTCATCGTGGAGCCGGTCTTGGCGGTGGTCACGATGAAAGAGAACAGACCTTAAATCAATTACTGGTTGAAATGGACGGGTTTGGAGTCAACGAAGGAATTATCATTATTGCAGCTACAAACCGACCGGATATTCTTGATCCGGCGCTTTTAAGACCGGGACGATTTGACCGTCAGGTGACGGTTGGTGTGCCGGATGTCAAAGGCCGTGAGGAAATTCTAAATGTTCATAAAAAAGATAAGCCTTTAGGCGAGGATGTTGATTTACAGATCATCGCCAAGGGGACACCAGGCTTTACCGGTGCTGATTTGGAAAACCTGATGAACGAGGCGGCCTTATTATCGGCTCGTAAACAGAAGAAAATCATTAGCATGGTGGAACTGGAAGAAGCGATTAAACGTGTTATTGCCGGACCGGAAAAGAAGAGTAAAGTGATTAATGAAGATGACCTGGTTATTACCGCCTATCATGAAGCGGGTCACGCCATCGTCTTGCACTTGCTTCCCGAATGTGATACTGTCCACGAAATTTCAATTATTCCTCGTGGTATGGCAGCAGGTTATACCCTGTCCCTGCCTGATAATGACCGCCAGCATATGAGTAAAACAAAGCTTTTGGAAAATGTCTGTGGACTACTTGGTGGCAGGGCGGCAGAAAAGATTGCCCTTGATGATATTTGCACTGGTGCCAGCAACGATATTGAACGGGCGACTAAACTGGCTCGCAGCATGGTAACTGAATGGGGTATGAGCGAACATCTAGGACCAATGACATTTGGCCACTCTGATAGCGGTGAAGTCTTCCTGGGCCGTGATATCAGTCGTTCTCGTAATTACAGTGAAGAAGTTGCTGCTGTTATCGATAAGGAAATCCGCAATATTGTGGAAAATGCTTTTGAACGTGCATGTGCGATTCTAAATGAACAGCGTGATAAACTGGAAGAAATTGCTCAGCGTCTTTTAAAAGATAAAACAGTGACGGGGGAAGAATTCAAGGCGCTCTTTGAAGGACTGCCAATTGAGGAAGCAGAAATCGTTGAAGTTGTGGACGGTGCGACCGAAATTACTGAATAAAAAATAATTTTTAGAGCCGTTAGCTGATAACGGCTCCTTTTATATGGAGGAAGAATGGACGAGATACTTGAAAAAACTTTTACAGTTTCTAAAGATGATACCGCCCGATCATTAACTAGTGGTGGACTTGAAGTGTTGGCGACCCCCCGTCTGGTGGCCTGGATGGAAAACGTGGCATATGAGGGGATTGAAAGTCTGATGGCTGACGGCGAAACAACAGTTGGCATCAGTATGGCAATTAATCATCAGGCGGCCACGGCGGTTGGCGGTCAGGTCAGCGTTGTAGCGACGTTGACGGAAATTGAAAAACGGCTTTATACATTTGTGATCGAGGCCTTTGATAATCAGGAAAAAATTGCCCAGGCAAGCCATCAGCGGGTCAGAATCTCAGTCGACCGTTTTCTTGCAAAGGTCAATGAAAAGCTTAAATAGGAGAAAGTCATGATACTGGTAATTGATGTAGGTAATACCAATACCGAACTGGCGGTAATGGAAGGTGATAACATTTTGAATTCCTGGCGTTTTGTAACTAAAACACCGAGAACATCTGATGAATATGGTGTGCTGATTAAAGGACTGTTTGAATCAGCAGGGGTTGATCTGAATAAAATCGATGATGTGATTATTGCTTCGGTCGTGCCGAATATTATGTACTCTCTTAATAACGGAATTAGAAAGTATTTGGATATCAAACCTTTAGTGGTGGGACCGGGTATCAAGACTGGAATGCCCATTCATACCTCGGATCCATCAGAACTGGGGGCTGACCGGATTATTGATGCGGTGGCGGCTTACAAGCTCTATGGCGGACCGGTTGTTGTGATCGACTTTGGGACGGCTACCACCTTTGACTACGTGGATGCAAGCGGAAAATTTGTTGCAGCGGTGACTACTCCTGGTATTCAGATTTCCATTGATGCCTTATGGAATAGTGCGGCCAAACTGCCCAATATCGAAATTAAAAAGCCGGAAACAATCTTGGCTAAGGACACAGTGACCTCTATGCAGGCGGGGCTGGTATATGGCTATATCGGCCAGGTAGAGTACATTATCAAACAGATCATCAAGGAGACCGGAGTTGATGATATGAAGGTCATTGCAACCGGTGGTTATGGTCGAATGTTTTATCAGGAAACTGAAATGATAAAAGTTTATGATCCGCAGCTTTCGTTAAAGGGTTTGAAAATTATTTATGACAAAAACAGAAAAAAATAGAGATTTGATTGAAAAACTTTTTAAAAGTGAGACTGTCCCGCTTTTTTTGGGACCCATGGCGGGATACACCAATTTGCCCTATCGGATTATGGTTAAATCATATGGTGCCGATGCCGTTGTAACTGAGATGATCAGTGCCAAAGGTTTATACTATAAGGATTATAAAACAGCAGATTTGATGGTTACAGATGCTTTAGAAGCACCGGCTGGCCTGCAGATTTTCGGATCTGATCCGGAAATTCTGGGCTTTGTTACAAAGGAATATCTGAACGCCAGCAGCTTTGATTTTTTAGATTTTAATGCTGGCTGCCCAGCTCCCAAAATCACCAAAAATGGTGAAGGGTCAGCGCTTTTAAAAAAGCCTGACCTGCTTTATCAAGTAGTTGCTGCTCTGGTTGAAAATTCCGAGAAGCCGGTAACGGTTAAAACCCGGATTGGCTGGGATGATGATTCAATCAATATCATTGAAGTGGCAAAAGGCATTGAAGCGGCAGGTGCCGCTGTTTTATTTATTCATGGTCGAACAAGAGAAGCGTATTATTCGGGGCGGGCAAATTGGGAAATTATTGGACAAGTCAAGAGCAGCCTGAAAATTCCAGTAGTTTTGAATGGTGATATCTGTTCCGGATCGACAGCAAAAAGAGCCCTTGACCAAACGGGAGTTGATGGCCTGATGATCGGGCGCGCGGCGATTGGCAATCCATTTATTTTTCGCGAATTAGCACACTTTTTAAGAACTGGGGAAGAACTGCCGGATTCAACACCAGAAGAACGCTTAAATGCGGCTCTGGCCCATATTGAACTGCTATCATACCTGAAAAATGAGGAAGCGGGTCTTCGAGAAATGCGCAAGCATTTAGCGGCTTATATAAAAGGCATGCCCCATGCCACAAGCTTAAGAGATTCAATTTTTAGAGCTGCGGACAAGACGGCAGTTATTACTTTATTAAATGAAATGATTGAAAAAGTGAAGTCATAGACTTCACTTTTTTTAATTCAACCGATTTCTGATATGAGTCCGGGATTCACCGATCATATAAAGCGAGCCGACAAAAACATTTACAGCATCCGTATCAGAAAGATCAATGCTTTCAACCGCTTCTTTAATGGTGTCGTGGAAAGTCACTTCTTTCTGGTAGCTGTCCTTAATCAGCTTAGCCATTTCCTGCGCCGGCAAAGCTCGATCGCTGTTGGGGGTTAAGGTATGGATATTTTTGGCAATAGGAACCAGATAGGTCAGTGATTCTTCGATATCTTTGTCTTCTAGCATGCCGAAATACAGATTAATATTTCGATTCGGAAAATAAAGGTCCATATTTTTGACAAAGGCCTGAATACCGTTAGCGTTGTGAGCACCATCGATTAAAATGACCGGTGATTCACTAAAAATTTCGAACCGGCCAGGGAAAACCACTGTAGCCAAGGCTTGGGTAATGGCTTCCTCAGGGATAGTGTAACCCTTGTCTTTCAAGAGGGCAATAACCTCTAGGGCGGTCAGACAATTGAGTGACTGATGGCTGCCTAAAAGTCTCAAATCAAAGCGGTTTAGTTTTAAGTGTTGACCTAAATAGTTTAAGGTTTGATAAGCAGTATGATGGTCAATAATTTCGATATCAGCCGGATTGACATAAACGACTCGGGCATTTTTGCTTTTTGCAAAATCTTCAATAGCTTTTAGGGCTTCCGGTTCCTGGGGATAGACGACTACATCAGAATTATCTTTAATTATGGAGGCTTTCTCGAAGGCGATTTCGCCTAAAGTAGTACCCAGATAATCGGTATGATCCATGCTGATACTCATGATAACGACAGCTAATGGGTTTTCAATGATGTTGGTAGCATCCAGACGGCCGCCCATTCCAACTTCAAGAACCACCAGATCAACCTGTTCCTGATAGAAATACTGCATGCCAACGGCTGTTACCATTTCAAATTCAGTGGGATGGGGTTTGCCCTGTTTAAGCATGATTTCAATCCGCTCTTTGACAAAGGCGGTTGCCGAAACCAGACCGTCATCACTGATCGGGCAATTATTGATCTGAATGCGTTCATTAAATTTTTCCAGAAAGGGCGAAGTAAAAAGTCCGGTTTTATAACCAGCTTCTTTTAAAATGGTAGCGGTCATGGTTGAGGTTGATCCTTTTCCGTTGGTACCGGCAATGTGGATAAATTTAAGCTTTTTTTGTGGATTGTCCATGGCATCCAGCAATTCGGTCATGCTTTCAAGCCCTAGACGGGTGCCAAACTTGTGGGTCGATTCGATATAGGATATGGCTTCGTTGACGTTCATTTATACCTCCGGAACGGAACAGCAGTCATTAAAACAGGATTCAGTAACCATGTAATCGACACTTTTGTCATGTGGATCCATGGGGATTTCGTCAAAGACAAAATCATCACGAACCAGGGCTACTGTTTTACAGTCAGGGCTGATGGTTTCCAGAAATCGGTCATAATAGCCGCCGCCGAATCCCATCCGATTGCCGTCAGGGGTAAAAGCACAGCCTGGAACCATAACAAGATCGACCTGCTTGGGATCGACCACACGGATGCGATCTGGCTTCATTTCCAGAATCCCGTAGTGACCTTCCTGCAGATCGTCCGGAAAATTTTTAATTTCCGATAGAGTCAGGGTGTGATCACAGGCGTTGCAGATGGGTGCAACAACATGTTTGCCGTCTTTAAGGGCTTGTTCAATCAGCTTGTGGGTGTTAATTTCGGTACCGAAACTGACATAAACCATTAGCCAGCTGGATTTTTCATAAATTTCGCTTTTTAAAAAATTGTCTACGACCATGGCATCGGTATTGGTGCAGTAGATTTCTTTGCGGCGACTAAGGGTTTCTTTTCTAAAGGCATTCTTATCCATTACATTCTCCTAAGACAAAAGTATTTTAGGCCATCTTGTCAGCCTAAGCAGGCGGTAAAATATTAAACATATTATATCACAGTCCCGGGCAGGGGGAAAAAGAAGTTAATAAGAATTTTTGCACAATATTGCTTTTAAAATCGACCATTGCAGGTTATACTAAAAGAATATGGTAAATAATTTACTCTATTTAATTTTTGTAGGAGAAAGAAATGAAACGATTATTGATTGCCTGTGAAACACTTAAAGACGAAGTGGAGCTGGCAATAAAGAATACCGGGCAAGAAATTGAAATTATCTGGATGTCCAACCTGCTCCACGATTCTCCTGACCGTCTACGTACAGCCCTGCAGGAGCAGATTGACGCAGTAGAAGAAGATTATGATCAGTTGTTGCTGGCGTATGGAAATTGTGGGAATGGATTGCTGGGTTTAAAAAGTGACAAGGCACAATTGATTATCCCCAAATTTGAGGACTGCATCGGTCTTGTTTTAAGCAATAAGGAAAATTTGGATCGGATTCGTACCCGTACCTATTTTTTAACTTCAGGCTGGCTGCGCAGTGAAAAATCCCTGGATGCCGAGTATCAGCATCATGTTGAAAAATATGGGGAAGAACGGGCTAGAATGATTTACGAGATGCTTTACCACAACTATAAAGAGCTGATGCTGATTGACACGGGCGCTTACAATGTGGATGACTGGCTGGAGAAGACAAAAGAAATTGGTCAGATGCTTAATCTTGAAGTGGTGGTTGATCAGGGATCGATTACACCAATCGAAAAATTACTTACAGGTGACTGGGATCAGAATTTTTTAGTCATTGATTCCGGCCGGGTGACAGTTCAGTCTGATTTTCTGGATTTTTAAGTGATAAAAATCTTACAATAAAAGGGAAACTGTGAATTTGTAATTGGAAAGCGGCTGATCAAGATTTGTTTATGGTAAATTTGATTTGTATGATGATATTTCGGCAATTTACAAAGGAAGTAGAACGATCCGTTCGAATACAGGAGGTGCTATGAAGACTTTAAGGGAACCTGTGAATGCTTTAACACATTTAACCGGTCTGATTTTATCGGTGATTGGAATTATTCTGATGCTGGTGATGGTTACGGTACGTCGTGATGTGAATCTGCAAACTGTTATTTCAATTATCGCTTTTGGCACCGGTCTTTGTGCGCTTTATCTGGCCAGTTTTCGCTATCACGCAAAGCAGGCAGGAAAAGAAGAAATTGTCAAATTAAAAAAGATGGATCATGCAATGATCTTTATCCTGATAGCCGGCACATATACCCCCTTTTGCCTGCTCTGTCTGAGCGGCAGCAGCCGGATTGCGATGATGATCGCAGTCTGGTCGGTGGCCCTGATCGGCATCGTCTTAAAGGTTAAGTGGGTCTTTATGCCACGTTGGATTGGGACAGCCCTCTATATTTTTCTGGGCTGGTTTGCCCTTTTTGTCATAAAACCTCTGCATCAGGCTCTGCCGCCCAAGGGCTTTTTCCTGCTGGTGGCTGGTGGTGTCATGTATACAGTGGGGGGCGTAATTTACGCCTTGAAGAAACCTAATTTTTCGAAATCCTTCGGTTTTCATGAATTTTTCCATATTTTTGTGATCTTGGGTTCCTTTTGTCATTTTCTGTGTGTCCTGCTGTATCTGCTTTAAGTGGTATTATTTAGTGGTACAAAAAAACTTTAAGACTTGATCAAAAAGTGATTGTTTTTTTTTCAAAAAGCGGTAAAATATATAGTGTGTTGCATCACTGCAAAAAAAAAACTCATTTTTGCGGTGATTTTTTATTTTTAATTTATAATTATATGACCGCTGTTTGGCGGTCTTGTTTCTTGATGCCGAGTAATCGGCATGGACAATGTAAAAAGGAGAAGTTGTTAATGCAGACAAAGTATATTTTCGTTACCGGTGGTGTGGTTTCTTCATTGGGAAAAGGGATTACCAGTGCATCGCTGGGGCGACTGCTTAAGGCCCGGGGTTTAAAAGTGTCGATTCAGAAATTTGATCCATATTTGAATTTCGATCCGGGTACCATGAGTCCCTATCAGCACGGTGAGGTTTTTGTGACCGATGATGGCGCAGAAACGGATCTGGATCTGGGACACTATGAGCGTTTTACGGATGAAAATCTTTCACGCTTCAGCAATGTGACAACCGGTAAAGTCTATTGGAATGTCATTTCCAAAGAGCGAAAAGGTGATTATCTAGGGGGGACAGTTCAGGTCATCCCACACATTACCGATGAAATTAAACAGGGAATATTAAGAGTTTCAGAGCATAGCCAGCCGGATGTGGTTATTACAGAAATTGGCGGAACCGTTGGTGATATCGAAAGTCTGCCTTATCTGGAAGCCATTCGTCAATTCAAGGGTGATTTAGGAGCTGAAAATGTTTTATATATCCATGTAACCCTGCTGCCGTTTTTGGGCAAAGCGGGGGAACTAAAAACCAAACCAACTCAGCACTCGGTTAAAGAATTGAGAAGTATTGGGATTCAGCCGGATGTAATTGTGTTGCGTTCGGAAAAAGAAGTGGATGAAAGCCTGAAATCGAAAATTTCTTTATTCTGTAACGTTGATAAAAATGCTGTTGTCACCAATATGGATGCCAGTGAGCTCTATGAAGTGCCGCTGATGCTGGAAAAAGAAGGCTTGGCTCAGCTGGTTTGCGATAAAATGAATATCAAGTGCGCGGAACCGGATTTAACTGAGTGGAAGGATCTGGTAAAACGAGCCAAGAATCTGGAAAATAAAGTGACCATTGGCCTGGTTGGTAAATATGTGGAGCTGCATGACGCCTATTTATCTGTTGCTGAAGCTCTGCGACATGGCGGAATTGCTAATAATGCTGAAGTTGTGATTAAATGGATACACTCCGAAGATATCAATGAAGAGAATGTCGAGCGGATTTTTAAAGATATCAATGGTATCATTGTTCCCGGTGGCTTTGGCCATCGTGGCGTGGAAGGAAAGATTCACGCCATTCAGTATGCCCGTGAAAATAATATTCCTTTCCTGGGTCTATGTTTGGGACTGCAACTGGCGGTTATCGAATTTGCCAGAAATGTAGCCGGTTTGGCTGGTGCTCATAGTATTGAGTTGGATCAGGAGACACCGTATCCAGTAATTAATCTAATGGAAGAGCAGAAGAAAGTCATTGATATGGGCGGTACGATGCGACTGGGTCTCTATCCTTGTGAGTTGGCTGAAGGCTCGAAGGCTCGGGAAGCATACGGCGAAAGTCAGATTGAAGAACGTCATCGTCATCGTTATGAAGTAAATGACGAGTATTTAGACATTTTAAAAGAAAAAGGTCTGGTCTTTTCAGGAATGTCTCCTGATCGGGTACTGGTGGAAATGATTGAATTACCGAATCATCCCTGGTTTTTGGCAACACAGGCGCATCCGGAATTTAAATCCCGTCCAAATAAACCGCATCCACTCTTCAAAAGCTTTGTGAAAGCAGCTTTAGCTGAAAAATAAATGGTATTGGAAAAAATCGAGATCCCGGATCTTGATTTTTTTTGAGAACAAACACCAGATTTAGATAATGAGGAAATGTGGATAAGTTTGAGTTATTGACAGTTTCGCTGATAAATTAGTGGAAAAAGCGGTGGACAAGTCACGATAATGTGGATAAGTTTGTGGAAAAGTGGAAAGAATGGCTAAAAATCCACAAACTTTAAAAGTTGGTCTAATCAAAAAGCTGTGAATAAGATGAGTAACGAAATTGGTTATATTGTGGAAAACTATTTTCAATCAATTAATTGCTGATAAATGCGAATAAAAAATGAAAGTGAAAATAAATAATATTAGGTGAATATAATGCATGAATATGGGATGGTACGTGTAGCTTGCGCGGTTCCCCGTTTACAGCTGGCGGCGTGTCAGAAAAACAGTCAGGGGATTATCGATTTGTCAAAAACGGCCTATGAAAACGGGGTGGAGGTTCTTTTGTTTCCGGAACTTGCAATTACCGGTTATACTTGCGGCGATCTTTTTTTTCAGCGATCATTGCAACAAAATGCGGTGGATGCCCTTGGTCAGATCTGTGACTGGAGTCGAGGAAAAAAAATGCTCTTGGTGATCGGTATGCCTTTGGCGGTTGACGGGTGTCTTTATAATGTTGCGGCAGTCATCAATGATGGAAAAATTTTGGGCCTTGTACCAAAGACCTACATCCCCAATCAGCAGGAATTTTATGAAAAGCGTTGGTTTCAGCCGGCAACAAGTTTAAGAAGAACAACAATTGAACTTTTAAACCAGCAGGTGCCGATTGGGACAGAGCTTTTATTTGAACATCAGTCTGTAAAAGACTGTGTTCTGGCCATTGAAATCTGTGAAGATTTGTGGGTGCCGGTGCCGCCGGGATCTTTCCATGCCCTGGCGGGTGCGACCCTGATTCTCAATCCTTCAGCCAGCAATGAGATTGTCGGCAAAAGCGATTATCGACGTGAGCTGATTCGTTCCCAGTCCGGTCGTTTAAACTGCGGTTATTTATATGCCTCATCAGGATTTGGCGAATCCACCTCGGATTTGGTTTTCGGAGGTCATGCCCTGATTGCCGAAAAAGGGATTCTGCTAGAGGAATTGCCTAAATTTAATGAAGGTGATAAGCTTTTAATCACGGATATCGATACGGAGTCATTGATTCATGACCGACAGATGCTGCAGGGGTATGGCGATTGTAAAGAGCTGTTAAAAGAAAAATGCTATCGGCGAATTGCTTTCGACACGCGTCCGGCTGAGACGCTTAGCAGAAAAGTCAATCCTTTTCCTTTCGTGCCGGGGAATGAAGCCCGCCGCAGTGAGCGCTGTGAGGAAATCTTTAATATTCAGACCATGGGTCTGGGCAGCCGAATCAAGCATATCGGCAACCCGAAAATGGTGGTGGGCATCTCGGGCGGTCTTGATTCCACCATGGCCTTGTTGGTCTGCGCCAGTGTTTGTGACCGCTTTGATATCCCCCGTGACAGTATTCACGCTGTCACCATGCCTGGTTTTGGCACCACTGATCGTACTTATGATAATGCTGTCGCATTGATTAAGGGGATTGGTGCAACTTTTCACGAAATATCCATCGTTGAAGCCTGTCAAAAACATTTTGCTGATATCGGCCATTCCATGTCAGTCCATGATGTGACCTACGAAAACGTCCAGGCCAGGGAACGAACTCAGATCCTGATGGATCTTGCCAATAAATTGAATGGCCTGGTAATTGGCACCGGTGATTTATCGGAGCTGGCGCTTGGCTGGGCAACTTATAATGGCGACCACATGTCGATGTATGGCGTTAATGGCAGTATTCCCAAAACTTTGATTCGCTATCTGGTAAAATGGGTGGCTGATCACGAAAAGGATGAAACAATCCGTGATATTCTTTATGATGTTTTGGATACACCGGTTTCACCGGAACTCTTACCACCGGATCAGAATGGCCAAATTCAGCAAAAAACGGAGGAAACGGTTGGCCCCTATGAGCTTCATGACTTTTTTATCTATCATATGGTTAGACAGGGAGCTTCCCCCAAAAAAATCTATCTGCTGGCTTTAAATGCCTTTGCCGGGATTTATGAAAAGCCGGTCATATTAAAATGGCTCAAGAGCTACTATCGGCGCTTTTTTACCCAGCAGTTTAAAAGAAATTGTCTGCCCGACGGTCCCAAGGTGGGATCTGTCTCTTTTTCACCACGGGGTGACTGGCGGATGCCTTCAGATGCCCAGTTCAAAATGTGGCTTGAAGAATTGGAGACCATTCAATAAAAAAAACCGGCTATCAGCCGGTTTAGGATTCTTTTCTATACTGTTGCAAGAGTACATCGTGTTTGAAATTGATAAAGTCGAGGATTTCTCGCTTGGCTTCCTCGCTGACCATGGCATAGCCAAAAAGACCCAGCAGATCTTTCATTTCCAGTTCCTGCTGAAGCTGTTCATGGGTTTTTAGGCTGCCTTCTTCTTTTAGTTTGGCATCATTAAGCGAGGTCGGATTATTTGTTCGACAGAGCAGATAATCAACCGAAACATTAAAGTAGTCGGCTATTTCCAGCAACAACTGGTTTTCCGGCAGATTTTTATCTTTTTCATATTTTGAAATTGAACTTTTGTTCAGATTAAATTGTTCAGCAAAGTCTTGTTGTGTCATATCCATATTAATACGCAGCCGTTTTAAACGGGTTCCAAATGTAGACATTCCATACCTCCACTAAATTCTTAATAATGATATCATTATACACTATAATCACATTTTTGTGACATTTTTTTCAAATAAATGCCTAATGAGCAACAATACTTAAACTTAAAAAACAAGGCTCTCAATCATTAAAAAAATTGTGATGTGATAAATGGCTATTAAATGGGAATTAGTTAGAATAAATAAAAAAAGAGTTTTAAATCAGAAAATTGAGAAGGAGACTTTTCTTAAGGTAAGAAAAGTATGATTGCTATTAATAGCTAAATCATCTATAATAAGATGTTAGATTCACGAAAGGATAATAGATGAAATTTACAGAATTAGAAATTAATGAACACTTAATGCAGGCCATCGAAAAAATGGGTTTTGTCGAGATGACGGAAATCCAGGAAAGAGCCATTCCCCAGCTGATGGAAGGTGGAGATTTGATCGGTAAGTCCCAAACGGGGACCGGAAAGACCGTAGCTTTTTCCATACCTGCCATTACCAAAATAGATCCGGAGCTTAGAAAAGTTCAGGTTTTAATTTTATGCCCGACACGGGAACTGGCAGTCCAGGTTTCCGACGAAGTGAGAAAGCTTTTAAAATACAGCAGCGGCATTAAGGTACTGCCAATCTTTGGTGGGGCCTCAATTGAACGACAAATTAAAGATCTCAAAACGGGGGTCCAAATCGTCGTTGGAACACCTGGCCGAGTGATGGATCATATGCGCCGAAAAACCCTGAAACTCAACAACATATCCATGGTCGTTTTGGATGAAGCGGATGAAATGCTGAACATGGGTTTCAGAGAAGATATCGAATTGATTCTTGATGATATTGATCATGAAATTCAGACGGTTCTTTTTTCGGCAACAATGCCCAAACCCATTTTGAAGATTGCCGAAACCTATCAGAAAGATCCGGTAATGGTTGAAGTTTCACCTAAAAATATGGTGGCGCCAAGTATCGAACAAAAGTATTTCAATATCAGCGATCATCACAAATTTGAGGCTTTGACCCGTCTGATCGATGTCTACAAGCCTAAGCGATCACTTATTTTTTGCAATACCAAAAAATACGTGGATGAGATTACCGACGATCTGAAAAAGCTTGGGTATTCAGTGGATAAAATTCACGGTGATATGCGTCAGATGTCAAGAATGGCGGTTTTAAACCAGTTTTCAAAAGGCCAGTTAAATATTCTGGTTGCCACTGATGTAGCTGCCCGTGGAATTGATGTGGACGATGTGGATATTGTCTTTAATTATGATGTGCCGGATAATGAAGAATACTATGTTCACCGAATTGGCCGAACCGGTCGGGCTGGAAAAAGCGGTTTATCCCTGACTTTAGCTAGAAGCCGCGATCAGTTCAGACTGAAGAAAATTACTGACTACACCAAGAAAAGCATCGAGCGAGATCTGATTCCCACCAGTGAAGTCATCAACGATATCAAGATTGCGCATTTCCATGAACGTTTTGCTCTGCGTGCGGAAAAAGAGCAGAGTCTTGAAAATTATCTGAAAATCATCGAGGAGCTTAAAGAAAAAGGATACACAGCTGAAACAATTGCTGCGGTTTTATTACAGGTTCAGCTTCCTTTATCGGAGCTTGAAGATTTAAATATGGTGGAACGCCGTGCGCGTCGAACAGACAGTAATACCAGTCGTCGGGGTGTTAAAGGTCGTCGTGATGGCCGTGATAGTCGTGACAGCCGTGATGGTGGACGAGGCAAAAGACCCGGACCGGAGCGGACGAAAAGACTGTTTATCAGTGTTGGTGAAAAAGACCGGGTGCAGAAACGTGATATTTTAGGAGCTGTATGCGGTGAGTGCGGTATTCCGTCATCAATGGTTGGTAATATTGACATGTATGATAAATTCACCTTTGTTGATGTTGATGAAGAAATGGCCAAGAAAGTCGAAAAACGACTTGATGGCAAAACCATTAAAGATCACAAGGTTAAAGTAGAAGTTTCCAAGAAAAAGAAAAAGAAATAAGAGAGACAATGGAGCAGTCAATGAAAGAAAAAGAAAATAAATTGGGTATTATGCCGATTCCAAGACTTCTCCTGACCATGTCCTTACCGGCGATCTTTTCGATGATCATTCAGGCCCTTTACAACGTCGTTGACAGTATCTTTGTCGCGCAGCTTGGGGAAGCCTCATTAACTGCTGTGTCGCTGGCTTTTCCAATTCAGATTGTGATTATTTCCTGCTTTGTGGGAATGGGTGTCGGTATCAATTCGTCCATTTCCCGACGGCTGGGGGAACATAAAAAATCGGAAGCTGAAAATGTTTCAGAACATGGTTTTCTAGTGGCGCTTTTTTTAGCGATCGCAATCGGAGTGATGGGCTTTTTAGTCGCGCAGCCTTTTATTAGTCTGTTTACGGATGATGCGGCGATTATTTCACAGGGACGCGATTATATTACGGTTGTGACAATTTTTAGTTTTGGCAGTATTTTTACCCAGGCGGCTTTTGCTACGCTGCAAGGCAGCGGTGAAATGATCAAACCGATGATTGGCCAGATAATTGGTGCTGTCAGTAACATCATTTTAGATCCGATTATGATTTTTGGTTTACTTGGAATGCCGGCACAGGGCGTTAAAGGTGCAGCAATTGCCACCGTTATTGGGCAGCTATTGGCGATGGTATATATTTTACTGGTCTTATTTAGAGGCAAGAACAATTTACTCAAACTGAATTTTGCGAAATTTTCGTTTCAGTCAAAGATTATAAAGGATATTGTTGTTGTCGGTTTACCGGCAGCCATTATGCAGGGCTTGGGTTCGGTTATGATTACCGGTTATAATCTGATTCTGTCAGGTTTTGGCATGTCTGCGGTGGCGGTATTCGGCGTTTATTTTCGGATTCAGTCCTTTATTTTCATGCCGGTCTTTGGACTAGGGCAGGGAGCGATGCCGATTTTTGGCTTTAATTTTGGAGCTAAAAACAAGAGTCGTTTTAATGAAACGCTAAAAGTAGCCGGATCTGCGGCGCTGGCAATTATGCTGGTAGGGATGATTGTCTTTTGGCTCTTTCCACAGCAGCTATTAATTCCATTCAATCCCTCTCAGGAAATGAAGGATATTGCCGTCCATTGCTTCAGGTCAATCAGTTTGGGATTTCCCATTGCCGGGGTATCGATCATGATTTCGACCAGTTTTCAGGCCATGGGTAAAGCTTATATCAGTATGATTGCTTCATTTATCAGACAAATTATCTGTTTATTGCCGATTTCCTGGCTCTTATCACAAATTGGCGGATTGCAATTAGTCTGGTATGGTTTTGTCATTGCCGAGGTGATTTGTATTGTTTACCAGCTCTTTATGTACAAGCGGTTAGAAAGTCAAATTATGGATCAGTGGGCAGTGGCGGAAAATGAATATTTATAATCACAAAGCAGGTTTTTAGATTTCAAATAAAAAAGTTCTACCGAACGAATTCGTTGGCAGAACTTTTTTAATGCAAAAAATTTAGCATAGTTGTGATTGACTATTGCGTATCTAAATGGTTTTGATTTCTTTTGAGCCGTCAATCAAACTGATGCCCTTCAAGCAAAGCCAGTCAAGTCGCTCCTGGTTGCCAACCAGATAAAGATAGCCGACCAGGGCTTCAAAGCCGGTGGCATATCGGTAGTCACCGGGCTTAGCGTTTTTTGGTGCCTGTGATCGGGTGTTGCGACCGCGCTTAACAATTCTGAGCTCATCTTCGGTTAGCTGATCCATCAGGGCGTGAATGATAAAGGCCTGTGCCTCAGCCTTTACATAACGGGCTGAGGTCTTAGTCATAAAATGGACATTTTGGTGGCCAGTGCCGACAAGATAGAGTCTGATAAAATTCGAAAAGATTCCGTCACCCACGTAGGCCAATGCCAGTGGGTTCATAGCCATTACCTCGGATACCGAATATTTTTTATAAACGGAGTCCTGTATTTCCTTTAGGCCCGTTTCCATTTAACGCCTTCTCTGGTATCTTCAAGAATAATTCCCTGAGCCAAAAGTTGGTCGCGAATTTCGTCAGCTCGTTTGAAGTCTTTATTCTTACGAGCGGCCTGTCGTTCAGCGATTAAGCTTTCAATATTTTCTTCGAGCTTGCTTTCCTTCTCTTTAACCGCCAGTCCCAGGACATCAGTGAGTTCTGCAAAAAGCTTTTTACCGGCCATAATGGCTTCTTTTGAAGAACTTTCCGAAAGATTGCTGTTTAAGTTTCTGACCAGCTCAAAAATACTGGCGATGGCATCGGCGGTATTTAAATCATCTTCCATAGCGTTGATAAAGGAATGGCGGTATTGAGACAATGAATCGATCCAGATTTTTTCGTCAGCACTGGCGGTTTCAAGAGCGCTATTCTCAAGCAGGTAATCCAGCTGATATTTAGCGGTATAGAGACGGTCTAAAGCAGTTTCGGCCTGTTTTAGCAGTTCGTCAGAGAAATTGACGGGGCTTCGATAATGGGCCATCAGCATAAACATTCTTACCACTTCCAGATCGAAATGTTTGGCAATATCCCGAACGGTGAAAAAATTGCCTTTGGATTTGGACATTTTTTCGTTATTGATATTGATATAGCCGTTATGCAGCCAGTAATTGGCAAAGGGTTTGCCGCAGCAGCCTTCGGATTGGGCAATTTCGTTTTCGTGGTGGGGGAAGATCAGATCCTGTCCGCCGCCGTGAATATCGATGGTATCACCCAAATGTTTTTTGGACATGGCCGAACATTCGATATGCCAGCCCGGGCGCCCTTGACCCCAGGGGCTTTCCCAATAAGGTTCACCATCTTTTTTCTTTTTCCAGAGGGCAAAATCCAGCGGGCTCTTTTTTTCGTCGCTGACATCCACCCGGGCACCTGCCTTTAAATCCTCCAGTGATTGTTTGGAGAGTTTACCGTAATCGGCGAAATGTTCGACTGAATAATAAACATTACCGTCAATATTGTATGCTAAGCCTTTTTCTTCCAGGGTTTTGATCATGCGAATAATTTCTTCAATGTGTTCGCTGACCTTAGGATGGGCTGTGGCGCGTTTGATCAACAAAGCATCGGCATCTTTAAAATATTCTTCGATATATTTTTCCGAAACTTCCTGAGGCGAAATCCCTTCTTCCAGACTGCGTTTAATAATTTTATCATCCACATCGGTAAAATTCTGAATAAAAGTGACTTGGTAGCCTTGATATTCAAGGAATCGGCGCAGGGTATCAAAGACGATAAAGGGCCTTGCATTACCAATATGAAAATAGTTGTAGACGGTAGGACCACAGGAATACATTTTGACTTTGCCTTCTTCGATGGGAACAAAGGTCTCTTTTTGTTGTGTTAAGGTATTATATAACTTCATGGACAAACCTTTCATTTTAAATTTATAATTGATATGATATAGTAATATATTATACACTAGAAAAGCTAAGATGACCTGTCTATGAGGAAAAAATTTCAAAAAAATCAAGAGGATTGTTGAGGAATAAAATGAAAGCAAAAAGAAATACTTTGGCAAGGGCTTTTCTTGCTCTTACTTCGGAAGCGGAAGTTAATGCCTTCTTTGATGATCTGTGTACGATTCGTGAAGTGGAAGAAATGGCCAATCGATTTGAGATTGCCATGCTGCTAGCTGAGGGCAAAACATTTACAGAAATCGAAAAAGCCACAGGTGCCAGTTCGGCGACTATTAGCCGGGTAAACCGCTGTCTGAAATATGGCGAGGGTTATCAGTCAGTTTTAAAGCGAATGGAAAACACAGATACAGAATAACTGCGACTCCAAGATATGCTTAACTGGTCGATGTATACGAACAGCAAAGCTTTTGACGACCTGTTTTTTAAAGATGATTGAAAAAGAAGGTGAAATTAATGGCAATTTCGGATATAATAGATCAATCATTTTAATATAAAGGAGTTGAGAGTTAATAATGAAAGCTGTTAAGAAGTCAAAGAAATTGGACAACGTTTGTTATGATATTAGAGGGCCGGTGGTTGACGAGGCGGATCGCATGGTGCGAGAAGGTGTGGACATTATTATGCTCAACACCGGAAATCCCGCTCCCTTTCGCTTAAATGCCCCGGATGAAATCATCCGCGATGTCCAGTATAATTTGCGCGATTCTGAAGGCTATTGCCATTCAAAGGGGATTTTTCCAGCCCGTAAAGCCATTGTTCAGTATTATCAGACCAAGGGCTTGATGGATTTAACGGTCGATGACGTTTATATCGGAAACGGGGTCAGCGAACTGATTCAGTTTTGCATGCAGGCCTTATTGGATGATGGGGATGAAATATTGATTCCGTCACCGGATTATCCGCTCTGGTCGGCTGCTGTCAATCTGGCTGGCGGGAAAGCTGTATTTTATACCTGTGATGAAGAGTCTGACTGGTATCCTGATCTAAAGGATATGGAAAGCAAAATAAATTCGAATACCAAAGGGATTGTGGTCATCAACCCCAATAATCCAACGGGTGCTTTGTATCCCCCGGAAATTCTTGAAGGAATTGTGAAGCTGGCGGTGGAGAATGACTTGATTATTTATGCCGATGAAATTTATGATCGGATACTTTACGATGATCTGGTTCATATCCCCATGGCGACCCTTACTGATGAAGTGCTGGTGGTAACCTTGAATGGCTTGTCTAAATCCCACCGTATTGCTGGGTTCCGGGTCGGTTGGATGATCATGACCGGTAACAAAAATATGGCCAAGGACTACATTGAGGGAATCAACATGCTGGCTTCAATGCGGCTTTGTGCCAACGTACCGGCTCAGCATGCCATTCAGACATCCCTGGGTGGCTATCAGAGTATCAATGACCTGGTAAAGCCGGGCGGTCGTCTGTATGAGCAAAGAGAAATTGTTCACAAGCGGGTTAATGCTATTCCCGGACTTTCCTGCGTTAAACCCCAGGGCGCTTTTTATGCCTTTCCCAAGCTTGATGTTGAGCGATTTAACATCACCAGTGATGTGCAGTTTGCCCTTGACTTTCTCAAACAGGAACATGTCTTGATGGTCCAGGGAAGTGGTTTTAACTGGCCCAAGCCGGATCATTTCAGAATTGTCTTTCTGCCCCATCCCGAGGACCTGATTGAAACCATGGATCGGCTGGAGCGTTTTCTGGAAAATTATTATCAGGAATAAGGTGAAATGAAAAAAAGTTTGATTAGAAAAAAGGAAAATGCCATTGTGGCAGGTGTATGTTCAGGGCTGGGCGATTATTTTGGCATTTCGCCCTGGATTTTTCGCATTGTTTTTATTATCCCGGTAACGCCAATCTTTTTAGGCTTCTGGGCGGGCGTTCTAAGCATTGTCATTTATATTTTGCTTGCCTACAACATACCGGGCACCAAGCGCCTGAAAGACGGAGAAATTGTTGAAGTGGATTATGAAATTATTGAGGACGAAAATCAAGAGTAAAACAAATGGAGGATCACGATGACGATCGAATTTCGCTCCCGGTCAGCCGAAGAGACATTCGAATTCGGGAAGAAACTGGGGGCTGTACTGGCCTACCCCTTTGTGATCTTTTTAAAAGGCGAGATGGGAGCCGGGAAGACGC
>JASGLP010000070.1 GCA_030156895.1 Eubacteriaceae bacterium
GCTCAATTATCACTTCAGTACCTATGATGATGTATCTGAATTATGTGATGCCATCAGGTTGTCAAAAGGTTATCGAAAAGCTGGTCGGAATGCCAATTATTTTTTTCGGGCGGAGAGCTTTTTTAATGTGGCTAGTCAGGCAGAGGAATACCGCGACACCACACCTAAAGAAATTTATTATTCCCGATATGATGGCCGGTCACTGCATGAACAATCTCATGGTGAGAGCTTTCTGGCATATTTTCAGGATTTCGATCAGGATGGGCTTTACATTATGGATGAACCGGAAGCGGCACTTTCACCACAGCGACAGTTATCCCTTTTTATCCAAATTGTTAAAATGGCAAATGCCGGTGCCCAGTTTATCATGGCAACCCATTCCCCAATCTTGCTTGGTATTCCGAACGCGGAGATTATCTCATTTGATGATGGTAACATTCAGCAATGCCAATACGAAGATACTCAGAGCTATCAGGTGATGGAGATGTTTATCAATCAACGGGAAAGGATGATTGAGAGGTTGCTGAGTGATCAGTAGTTAATCAGCTTGTAGTCTAATATGATGGAAGTAGTTTGTTTTATGGATATTATTTTTCAATTTAAAGGTATTAAATTGAACAATATGATAAGATATGTTTATAATATTTAATGAAAAATGAAATGGAATGATAATCTGTCTTTCAAAAAGGAAAAACAAGAAAGAATTGAAAAGTACATTCTTGAATTAATCAAAACCGGTGATCATGAAGAGAGCATTCTTCAGCGAATTTAATTAACATTTTAGTCAGTGAAACACCACTTGATATAACGATCATCATTAGAGATGATGGTATGGGGATTTTCAACAACATTAAGAGTTACATTGAAAAAACAACTGGAGAGAGAATTTCTCTTGAAGATGCAATGCGACAGTTGTTTAAAGGAAAATTCACAACTAAAGCAGAAAATCATGCTGGTGAAGGAATTTTCTTTACTTCTCGAATGATGGACTTATTCCTCATTGCTTCAAGTGGATTATTTTTTTCACATGATAATTATAAGGATTTCGATGCAAAGATAGCAGATATTGATCCGAATTCAAGATCTTTTGAGAAAGGAACGAGTGTTATGATGCAGTTATCAAAAAATTCAAACAAAGAAACCAGAACTATTTTTGATAAGTTTTCTAGTCCAGATGAAGGTTTTTTCAAAACTGAAATTAAATTGAAACACTTCTGTGAACACGGATATCCGGTATCAAGATCGCAGGCACGACGCATCTTTGATGGGATGAATGCTTTCAAGGAAATAATAATGGATTTTGAAAGTGTTTCAGATGTTGGACAGGCATTCTGCCACGAAATTTTTGTTGTTTTTCAAAACAGATATCCTGATATAAAAATTATCCCGATAAATGGAAATGATGATGTAAATGGGATGATTTCAAGAATCATAAATACAGAGAAATTGTGTATCAAAAGCTAATTAAGTGCCTAGATGGTAATAGAATACAATTAAGAAAATCTTGAATCAATGAAAATTTCCTTATAGTGGTTGTTTTTTTCACCGGAATGGTCGTTGACATAAGGATATCCCCATGATAATGTTTGCATAAAAGCAAACAGCCGATCCTAGACCGGCAGATTATGAAGGAGGCAGAAAATGGCAGCACGTATTTTATTAGTTGGTAGTGTTATGATGGATCTGATTCTTCGGTGTGAACGGGCTCCAGAACCCAGTGAAAGTGTTTTAGGTCATGATACCGCAATGCGCCAGGAGGCAAAGGCAGCAATGCTGCGGTCGCAGCCGCTCGGACAGGAGCCAAGGTATCCGCTTATGCAACTGTTGGCAATGATGCCAATGGGGAGTATCTTCTTGATTGCTGGAAAAAAGAAGGTGTCGATACTACCCATACCATTATTAAAGACGGAGCCAATACAGGGTTTGTGGCGATCACCCTGGAAGACAGTGGCCAGAATCGCCTGATTATTTTCCCGGGTGCTAATATGTTAACACCGCCAGATGAATTGGAAAAGGCCTTTGAAGACGATTATGATGCAGTTTTGCTGCAGTTTGAAATTCCGCTGGAAAGTAATGCCAAAGCGATTGAAATTGCCAACAAAAAAGGCATCATCACGGTTTTGGATGCCGGGCCGGCGCAGGATTATCCGCTGGAAAAACTGCCACCGGTGACAATTCTTTCGCCGAATGAAACAGAAACCAAAGCGCTGGTCGATATTTTCCCTGCCGATCAGGAAACTTGTCGTGCAGCGTCGCAAAAACTGATGGCTCGCAACAAATGTAAGTATGTGGTACTAAAACTGGGTGAACGCGGCTCCTATATTTATGGGGAGGGTCTGGATTTAATGGTACCATCCTATAAAGTTGAGGCAGTTGATCCAACTGCGGCCGGAGATGCCTTTACCGGGACTTTAGCCAAGGCTTATGTTGAAATGGGAGATCTGGTGGAAGCTGTTAAATATGCCAGTGCGTCAGGGGCATTAACCTGTACTCAGTTGGGTGCGCAACCGTCATTGCCAACTGCTGCCGAGATCGAAGCTTTTCTAGCCAAACAAAAATAGTTGAAGGTCATTGACTCGAAAAACCGCTTGATTTCTTTAATGAAGTCAGGCGGTTTTTGTATTTTTTAAATTTAGGTAAATCATTTGATCGTTTAACGTGAAGAGTTTTTTAAAAACATGAGCACCAGCTTGTTTTGTGTAAGGGGATTTAAAAAGGAAGTTATTTTAACATATACAAATTATAAAAATTATGCTAGGATATGGTAATAGTAATGGATATCATTTTAGAATGCAAAAGAATAAGGCTCGCTAATATTGATTAGGTAATAATGAGAAATAGATGGCTTTAAGAATAGGCAGTAAGTTAAAAATTCTGATGGATATTCGAAAAACGAGGAGAAACAGATTTGAAAATATCAAAGAGTATATTTAGAGATTTATCAATCTATATGATTGGATTTGGGATATTGATCGGGATTGTATTTCCTTTTTTCACAATTTTATTCGGGATAAGTCCCCAGATTGCATTTTCGCCAATTTTCGTACTTTCCTGTATAAGTGCTGGCGCAGTTGTAGGTTTAGTTAATGTTCTATTGACTAAAATTATCGTACAAAAACAGATGAAAATGATGACGGAAAAGATGACAATGATAAAAAACAAATTTACAAAGGCGGCTCAGGGCTTTGAAGTTCAGCAATGTGATATCAATTCCTGTCATCTGGATATCAGTTCGATGGATGTTTTTGGCGATAATGCCAAAACCTTTAACTCATTGGTAGATACATTATCGCTCACCATGAGTTCGCAACAGCTTAATAGTTTATTGGAAAAAAATGCCATTTCTGATCAGGCATTGCGGCAAATAATGGACAGTACCGTTGCAGAAGCGGGCGCTATTTTCCTCGAATTAGATGGTGCGCTAACCGTTTCGGCAAGTTTCGGGTTAAGCGATCCAGAATCGTTGAGCAAAAATAAAATTTTACTAGCAGTAGCGTCTGATTATCGATCGGTTTATCTGGAATATCCTAAAGGCATGGAAATGGATGGAATAATCACAAAAATTCAACCGGCCGCTGCCTGTATTGAGCCATTAGCTTTTAACGGCACTAGCCTTGGCGTTTGTCTGGTTGTAGCATCGCAAAAATTTGATGAATTCGATCTCGACAAGCTGCGGCTGAATTTGCGAACCCTTTCATTGGCATTGCATAATGCAATTATTCATGAGCAGGTGCAAAAGCTGGCAGCGACTGATCCCTTAACCGGTGTACTGAATCGACGTTTTGGGATGGATAGACTTCGCGAAGAGTACGTAAGGAGCGCGAGAACAAATGTACCGATGGGGATTATGATGCTGGATCTGGATCATTTTAAGAGAATCAATGATCAGTATGGACATCTGGCGGGAGATCGCGTCTTGATCACTTTTACTAAACAGCTAAAGGAGATCCTTCGGGAAGGTGATAATCTGATGCGTTATGGTGGTGAAGAATTTATCATTGTTTTACCGGGCGCATCACAGAAGGATACGGAGCTGATTGCAGATAAAATTAGACGTATTGTTAGTGAGATGATAGTAAGTTATGGCGATTTTCAAATTATGGTTACTTGTAGTATCGGGTATGCATCTATTCCAGAATGTCATATCAGCAGCTTTGAAAGACTGATTAAAAAAATTGATGAAGCACTATATTTTGCCAAAGAAAGTGGTCGTAATAAGATTAAAGCGGCTCAATAGAAAGTTGCTTGAAGTAGTGAATTGATAAATAAAACCACCGGATTTCTTAAATGAAATCAGGCGGTTTTATGATTAGATTTACAAAAAGTATACTCGGCAACAAGAACTCGCCGTCAACTAATGAGGCGGCCAGAAATGTCAGATTTTTCATTTAGCGATACCTTTCATAGTTTCAAGATATTACGATTTAATCATTGTTGTTCTGATTTGCCGATTAGGCCGTATAAAAACAGCTTTATAAGTTGCTCAAACTGAAGATCTGGATCATTTGACGTATCCAAATGGCTGCCGATATGATTAAGGGCTTCAATATAACTTAAGTTTAGTTCAGTTGGGATAGTGGGATCAGGAGTCTGCGCCAAGGTTTCAGCTGGTTCCCATGGGCTATCGCGGATATATTGAAGCATGGCCGGTCAAAGCGGTAAATAATAACAACTAAATAAATTATCAAATAACCGAGGACAAGTGATTATGTTATACTGTATAAAATGGTATACATAATCATTTTTTATATTTGAGGAGATAGAATATTATGGGTCAACAACATAAAAAGCTGCAAACCGACAATGGAACGGTTCACTATTGGATCAGTAAAAACCTCGATTCCAAGGCCATAAACCTGGTTTTCACCCATGGCCTGACTGCGGATCATACCATGTTTGAAAAGCAGGTTGAGGTTTTTGAAAAAAACTGTACGGTGATCACCTGGGATGTGCCAATGCATGGCTTATCAAGGCCTTATAGCAATTTTTCCTATGAAAACACGGCCAGAGCATTAAAAGGGATTTTTGATCAGGAAGGTCTTGAGGAAGTCTTTTTAGTAGGAATGTCGATGGGGGGATATCCCTGTCAGGCGTTTGCTCATCGTTACCCCGAAAATGTAAAAGCTATGGTGATGCTTGATACCACTCCCTTTGGTCTTAATTATTATTCAAAATCTGATTTGTGGTGGTTAAAACAGGTAGCGCCCCTGGCTAAATTATATCCGGATCGGATGTTGCGAAAAAGTATGGCCAAGTCAGTTTCTAAAACTGATTATTCTTACCAGAAAATGTTAATGATGCTAAAGCCTTTTACGAAAGCGCAAATTATTGAACAGATGGATATTGCCTATGGGAATTTTGCCAAAGAAAATAGAGATTTGCATTTTGACTGTCCGGTGCTTTTGCTTTTGGGAGATTCAGACAAGACCGGAAAAGTTAGGCTTTATAATGAAGCCTGGGCAAAGAATACTGGCTACCCACTACACATCATTAAAAATGCAGCACATTTTTCTAATGGGGATAATTCTGAACAGGTTAATTGGGAGATAAAAGCGTTTTGTACTTGATGGTCTGGAGAAAAATACAATTGTATGGGTTTAATTTTTGTATTGATTCTGATAAAATATAATTAAGTATAAGCCAATTGTCTAATGTGAAAACGTTTGAGCTAAAAGGGAGGAATAATGGCATTTTACAAAGAGCCTTGCCTGATGGTGCCCGCTTTTGCAGTGAATGCGGGACAAAAGCATAACAGATTTTTTGATAGACACCTATCCAAAACCATTGGTGAATTTTGGATAGGTGATCGAGCGCTTGATGACTTCAATAAAACAGGTTAGAGTCAGAAAGTCAGTTCGGTCTTGTCTTTACCTAAGCTGATAAAACTGATCACGCCAAGGATTATTAAACCCATTCCACCGATAATGCCAACTGGTAATGGTCCAACAAAAGGACTGGGGTTGCCGACGGTGAAAAAAACTGAAATCGCGGCAAAGCTGTTGACAGAACCGTGAGCGATGGAAGCTGGCAGCCAGCTGGCGGTTTTGATCGTGACAAATGAAAAGAAAGCGGCCAGAGCAATACACCATAGGATCATGGCGAAAATGCCGAGCCATGGAAAAAAGGGATAATCCAGTCAGTAATTATGACCCATTGCGATAATCGGAGCATGCCAGAGCCCCCAAATGGTGCCTGAGATAATCACAGAAAGCCGAGGACTGTATTTTTCCATCAGCTTGGGCAAAAGATAGCCACGCCAGCCGATTTCTTCGCCAGATGTTGTGATTATATTCAGTAAAGGTCCCAGAAAAAAGCCCATCAGCAATTGGGAGAGAAAAATTAACATCATCGAACCTTCTGGCAAAGCAAGGCCCAAAGATTGGTATTGTTGGGCGATCTGACTCATGGTCGGATCAAAATGAGCCGGGAAGAGCAGGAAATAAAGAACAGCACCGGCGGCAATCAAAAGCGACGGTAAAAACCAGGCCGCCAGATAATAGCGGATATTGCCTTTAAAATGTGGTTTGATGCCGAAATTTGAAAAGCCTTCTTTAGTGATCAGTCTGGTTGCGATGGTGGAAAGGGCAGGAATCAGCATCACTGCCGAAAGCATAACCGTACTATAAGTTGAGGATAAGCCACCATTTGCCATCATAAAGAATTCCAGTGACCAGGTCAGGGCAAAACAGATGCCCAGAAAAATATAAATTCGTTTCATTTTGTTTCTCCTTTTAAATCTTTCAAATGCATATTAATTTGTTGATACGCTTTTTTTATCAGTAGTTACCCCTCGCTTTGATTATAAGGTCTACAGTCAGGAAAAATAATGGAATGGGAATAAATTTTCAGAGATATTATCAAGCGGCGCTTGATTTTGATGGTGATGAAAGACAAAGTGAGGAGGAAGTGATGGGTAAGAAAGTTTATTGTGAAGAGATTAGTCGTCTAAAAATCAGTAATATTTGAATTTAAATTCGATTATCTATTTTATAATAAATATTTCCTTCTAAAATGGGTATAAAATTCAAATGCATTACAACCTGTTTTCAGGGGTTCACTTACCATAATATTTAGAAACTTAATCCCAATTGATAATAAGCAACGAGGAGAAAAAGATGAAAATACTGGTAGTTGATGATTCAGCAACAGATCGCTATGTAATCGAAAATATTTTAAGTGATTATCAGATTATTACAGCTAGTGATGGTCTGGAAGCGCTGCAACGGATTGACAATGATGATGAAATCAAGCTGATTATTCTGGATTTGAATATGCCTGTTATGGATGGCTTTCAGGTCTTAAGAGAACTGAAAGAAGATCAGCGGCCAAAAGACATCCGGGTGATTATTCTTACCTGTTTCGATGAAATTGAAAATGAATTGGCCGGTTTAAAGCTGGGGGCAGTGGATTGTATTCGAAAACCCATCCATCCCGAAGCCCTGAAAGTGCGAATTGAAATTCATATTCAACTGATCCGGATTCAACAGTCCATGGCAGAAAAAATTTACAATCAGGGCTTGACCTTTGATCTGATCTTTGAGCAGGCTCCCATCGGTATTGCCATTTCAAAAGGCAGTAATCAGGATGATTATCCGATTTTTGATATTATCAATCCCATGTTTGCTCAGATTACCGGACGCGATGCCAAGAGTCCCGGTCATTTGGAATGGATGAAAATTACCCATCCGGATGATCTGAAAAAAGACCAGGAGAATTTTAGACGGCTGGCCAGCGGCGAGATTGACCGTTACGCCATGGAAAAACGCTATATCAAACCCGATGGCTCAATTGTCTGGGTCTATATGGTTGTCGCTTCATTAAAAGAATTAGGGATAGCCGGGCATCGTCATATTTGTCTGGTTAAGGATATTTCGCAAAGAAAAGCGGCAGAAATGGCTCTGGCTGAAAGCGAGCGTAATAAATCAGTGCTTTTGTCGCATTTGCCGGGTCTGGCTTACCGCTGTGATTTTGACTGTAACTGGACCATGCGTTTTGTTTCGGAGGGCTGTCTAAAACTGACGGGCTATGAGGCAGAGAGTCTTTTAAACAATCGTGATATTACTTACAACGAAATGATTGCTCCGGAATATCGGCAGGATGTCTGGGATGAATGCGTTCGTTGTGCGGAGGAAGGCTGCTCCTTTAAATTTGAGTATGAAATTATTACGGCTTCCGGTAAACGCAAATGGGTCTTGGAGGTCGGTGAAGCAATTTTTGATGATCAGGATCGAGCCTGTGCTTTTGAAGGCGTTGTAATTGATATTTCTGACCGAAAAGTGGTGGAAAATAAGCTTAAATATTACTATGAGCATGATTCAAATACGGGTCTGATGAACCGTAAGGCGCTGGAAGATCAATTAATCAAAGACTTTCGGCATAATGAAGTGACCAAACGGGCAGTAATCAGTATTAATTTAAGCCCCATTCAGGCCTTGTCTCTATCGTACGGCCACCATTATTCCCAGGAGCTGATCAAAAAAACAGCCGAATTACTCAAACCTCTGTGTTCGGAGAAACATTTTTTATTCAGCGCCTACAATAATCGTTTTGCTTTTTATATCAAAGACTACTTTGACAAAAAGGCCCTATATCAGTTTTCCAGCGACATTGTTGATAAACTGGAAAGTCTTCTATCCTCGGAACAGGTTGGCGGCGGTATTGGCATTATTGAGATTAATGCTGACAATGGCAAGGATATCGATCGTTTGCTAAAAAATCTGCTGATTACGTCAGAAAAAGCGATTCAAGTGCAAAATGCTGATTTTGCCATCTGCTTTTATGACGATCAAATGGAAAAAGCTATTGAACGTGAAAAAGAAATTAAACGAACCCTGGCGCGGATTGCTTATAAAGACAGCAAGGAGGAACTCTATCTTAATTACCAGCCAATTCTGAGCCTCAAAACTGGACAGGTTTGTGGTTTTGAGGCACTGGCCCGAATGAACAGCCGGAATCTGGGATTTATTTCGCCCCTGGAATTTATTCCCATTGCCGAAAAAAGTAAACTGATTATTCCCGTTGGTTTTAAGATTTTTGAAATGGCCTTTGGCTTTTTAAAGCAGGTTGAAAGGCAGGGTCTGATGGATATGAAGCTGTCGGTCAATGTTTCAATTATTCAATTGCTGGATAAGGATTTCAGCCAAAAACTTTTGGACCTGGTGCATGCTATGAAAATTGATCCGCAGCTGATCAATCTGGAAATTACAGAATCTTTTTTTGAGGCCGATTATGATGAGATGAATCAGATACTGGGTGGCCTCAAAGAGGCTGGCTTTAGAATTTCCATCGATGATTTTGGGACCGGCTACTCAACCCTTTCACGGGAGCAGGATCTCAACGTCAATTATCTCAAAATCGATAAATCATTTATCGATAAGCTGATGCTTTATGATCCTGACCAGGTAATCACCTATGAAATTATTTCCATGGCGCATAAACTGGGGCATTGTGTAATTGCCGAAGGCATTGAACACGAACGACAAAGAGAGATCCTATCTGGCTTTGGTTGTGATATGATCCAGGGATATCTGATTGGCAAGCCCATGGGGGATACAGAAGCGCTATCCTTCATTGCCGGAAATATAATCAGCTGAAGACATAATAAAAGCCGCTGCTAGCGGGTTTGTAATTTGTTCATATGGGTAATAATGAGTGTATAAGAGAAGAATATTTTATGAGAATAGCGTATTGAAATGAAAAGGAGGGGATCACAATGGGAAAAATCTGTCCTAATTGTAAAAAAGAAATCGATGCGCAGGCTCACTTCTGTACACAATGCGGTTATCAATTTGATTCAGCGTCAAGAGAGATAGTCAGTCATCATGATAGCCATCCCCCCGATATTGCGCCTGTCAAAGTGCAGAAGCCGACGGGGAGTTCTAATAAGGCCTTGATTATTGTCATTTCAATACTGGGAGCACTGATTCTGATCGGCGTGGGGGTATTGGTCGCCCTGCAAGTGACGGAGCGTTTTCTGAGTAATGAGCAAAGCCAAAATCAGGATGAAAGCAATACAAGTGCAGTGGTCCTGCAGCTGCCGACCTATTCGCTGCCGGCTGGAACCTATACCGGGGAACAGACAGTCGTGATTAATAAACCGGATGGGCAAAATGTGGCCGTTTATTACACAATCGATGGCAGCAGTCCCAGCCAGGGATCAATAAAATATGAAGCGCCGATTATCATTTCTTCTAACCTGACCCTGAAAAGTATTGCCATTGATGAGGCTGGCAACAAGAGTGAGGTTAAAACAGCAGATTATGTGATTGCCGCAGTTCAGACTCCAGTTGAGCAGCAGCCGGCGGTGGATACAACGGAAACCGAGCGGGCACAATTTGAAAATAATATTAAAGGAAGCTGGGTGGTGGATGACGGCAGTGGTTTTCTGCTGTATTATGATTTTTATGACGGCTATTTCTATTCAGGTGATGGCGGGGTGTTTGGTTATGAAGGGACTTACACATACAGCATCGTGCCAGGCAATAACGGCACCATCGGGACGGTTTATGGTGCGGGTTTAACCATGTATATAGATTGTAATCCTTTGGGGGATAATGCGATTTATATTAATGGCGATTATGCTTCCTATCTTACTTATTAAAAATGGTGACCGACTTTTCAAGCGCGAGAAGTCGGTTGTTATTTTTTTGAAAACAATAATGTATCTTTTTTGGAAAAAAATGTTGCAGTTTGCGGGTCATTTACCGGTAAAAATTTAGATGGAGGATAAAACGCAAAGAAACAGACCTAATTAATCTCTTTCCTTTTGTGATGCGATACGAGATAATAAATATACAATCATGAACGTCGACTGGAAAGGAGACAAAATATCGGTGGAACAATTACAAAAAATCATCAATGAATCAAGTAATATTGTTTTCTTCGGTGGTGCTGGCGTGTCCACGGAAAGTGGCATTCCTGACTTTCGGAGTGAAAACGGTTTATATCATAAAGAATACGATTATCCTCCTGAAACAATTTTATCCCATACTTTTTTTATGAGCCATCCCCAGGAATTTTTTAAATTTTATCGGCAAAAAATGCTTTTTCCCCAAGCGCAACCCAATGCGGCCCATCTAAAACTGGCGGCACTTGAAAAAGCTGGGAAATTATCGGCTGTCATTACTCAAAATATAGACGGACTGCATCAAAAGGCTGGCAGTCAGAAGGTTTTGGAACTGCATGGGTCAGTTTATCGGAATTATTGTATGAAATGCCACAGTTTTTATGAAATGGAAGCGATTCTAAACTGTGAAGGCGTTCCTGCCTGTTCATGTAAAGGAATTATTAAACCGGATGTGGTGCTTTATGAGGAAGGACTAGATAGCGAGGTGATTAACGAGAGTGTTAAAGCCATTTCCCAGGCGGATACCTTGATCATTGGCGGGACCTCACTGGCGGTTTATCCGGCGGCTGGCTTTATCCATTATTTTAAAGGCAAGCATCTGGTATTAATCAATAAAAAGAAGACAGAACTGGATCTTCAGGCGGATTTGGCGGTATATGATGCAATTGGAAAAGTTTTGGATGCCATCGAAGTATAAAAGGCAGTCATTAAAGCATGAATGAATATGAAAATGTACAACTTGACGGGCAATTAGCGGCAGAAAAAAATCTCTTGCTGCAGCTTTTGCTCAACAATCACACCTTGGAAGAAGTGGTTTCTGCCCTTAGTAATTTACTGGATAAAGCCCTGGTTTTTATTGATATCAATTTTGCTGTGCGAAGTTACCAAAAGCAAGAGTTGATAAAAAAAGCGGAGTGGCATCAGGCCATTGCCAATGGTTATTGTAGTCATGAATTTATTTTTCAGATTGTGAATATTAAAGATGTCAATCGTTCACCCTCAGTCAATACACCCTATCATTTAAAAATGGAAGAAGACGAAGAGGCACTCGTATCACCGATAATTATCCGCAAAAAATATGCGGGAGCCCTGGTTTTGTTTAGTTCAGAAAAGATAATTGATCATCGCGACCACGAGCTTTTGTTATTGGGCAACGAAATTTTGACGGAGCTGATTTTAAAGGTTCCGGCTTATAAATACATCAGGGGGTATTTAAACGAAGGGATTATGCTGGATCTGATTGAAGGACGGGATAAAAGCAATCCGGAATTCAGTAAATGGTTGCTGGAGTCTGAATTGAATGTCAATGAGAGTCTTTGCATCCTGGTGGCTGAAAAAAGTATCAGTCAAAATTATTATCATGAGCGCATGAAAGATTCGCTTCGGGATGAATTCAACCATATTTTTCCGGGGTCGCCAATCGTTTTTTATGGCAGACAGATGGTTATACTGGGGATTAATCTGCATGAAAACAGGGCTTTTAAGAAGCCTCAGGTCCTGGGACAATTTCTGAAAGATCATGCCTTAAAGATTGGCATCAGTGATTTTTTCTATGGTATCGAGTTGTTTCAGCAGTATTTACTTCAGGCAAAAGCGGCGCTGCGCTTAGGTCAGCGGGTGATTCCGGAAAAAGAACTTTTTTCCTATGGCCAATTTCGCTTTGATCATTTACTGGAAAGTGTTGACCGGCAGAAAGAAAGTAACTTTGAAAACTTTATGCATCAAAGTCTGAAACAGCTAAAAGATTATGATGAATCGCATAAAGGGGAACTGTTTAAAACCCTTAAAGCCCTGGTAGAAAGTGGTAATAATTTAAAAAATGCTTGTGAAAGTCTGCATATTCACCGTAATACATTAGGCTATCGCATTGAACGGATTAAAGAGCTGACACAATTAGATTTATCCCGACCGGAAATTTTATTTGAGCTGGCTTATTCCTTTCGAATTGATGACTTCCTGAAGTATAAAGCTTGATTATTTGTGCAGAAAGCACATAAAACATAAGGCGCTTAGGCAATCGTGCCCGATGCATCTTTATTTCTGTTGATGTATATTTAAATAGTAAAG
>JASGLP010000071.1 GCA_030156895.1 Eubacteriaceae bacterium
GCCTGCAATGGATTTTTTGCATTATTCTGGATTTTGCAGCTTGCAATACTCTGGATTTTGCTTTTGCAACTTTCTGTATTTTTATCTTACACTAAACAAGCGATCAGGCTTTTAACGCTGATTGAAGAACCGGCTGGATTTTTAGCGACTATTCAAGTTGGAATTACTCTCGTCAATTTATTGAGCAGTGCGGTAGCAACGGACAATTTTTCAAGTCGTTTACAGGAATGGTTTGTTTTGATGGGTTTAAATATTTCAGAGCCGGTGTTAAATGCCTTATCAATGGTGGTGATCACTTTGTTATTAACCTACTTTACAGTTTTACTGGGTGAATTGCTGCCTAAACGTTTAGCGATGAAGAAAGCTGAATCCATTGCTTTGGCAATGTCAGGTTTGATTTATGTCGTGTCAAAAATATTCAAACCGCTAGTTTGGCTTTTTACTGTTTCAACAGACGGAGTATTAAGACTTTTAAGAATTGACATCAACCATGAAGAAGAGGAAAACGTAGAAGAAATTCGGATGATCCTGGATGCTGGAAAACAAAAAGGAATTGTTGAAGCAGACGAAGAGCAAATGATTCAGCGAGTTTTTGAGTTTGATGATATTAAAATCGAAGAGATCATGACCCATCGAACCCAGATTTGTATTTTATGGGTGGATGAATCAGATGAAGAGTGGGAAAAGAAAATTTTAGGGTCACGCCATACCAATTTTCCGATCTGTCGAGAATCTCACGATCAAGTAGAGGGAGTCCTTTTTACAAAAGATTATTTTAGAATTAAAGATAAAAGCAGAGAAAATGTTTTAATGAAAGCAGTCAGACCGGCAACATTTGTACCGGAAACGATTCACGCGGATGTCGTTTTTAGAAATATGCAAAAGAGTCGAAATCATTTTGCTGTTGTCGTCGACGAATATGGTGGCATGAGTGGTGTTATCACGATGAATGATCTGTTGGAGCAATTAGTGGGCAGCCTAGATGATCGACGGGTCTTTTTTGAAGAATTGCCGATGATTCAAAAAATTGATGAAAACACCTGGCGTATCCATGGAGCCTGCGATCTTGATGAAGTAGCAAATCGATTGGGCATTACTTTTTCAGACGAACATTTCAATACTTTTGGTGGTTGGGTTTTTAATCGGTTGGGAATTATTCCAGAAGATGGCAGCACGCCAGAAATTCTGTATAATGGATTGAATATCATGGTTACGAAGGTGCAAGATCACCGGCTTGTAAGTGCTCTTGTCAGCCGTGTGGACAGTGAAAAAAATTAGACATAATATTGACATATGTTCATAAATGGTGTATTCTATGAATATAACATATGTCCAAAAACTTGTCTGGAGGTGAGTAAATGGCAGCAGTTGTCAATCGCGAAGAATGTATTGGCTGTGGAAAATGCGAGGATGTTTGCCCTGTTGAAGCAATCAAAGTTATTGAAGGAAAAGCACAGGTCGGTGATGAATGTATTGATTGCGGTCAATGTGTTGATGTGTGCCCAGTGCAAGCAATTACGTTGTAACAAGGAGGAAATTATGCCAGGAAAAGATGGAACAGGGCCATTAGGTAATGGATCTAATGGCGGTGGCGGTCGTGGACGTAGAATGCGAGGAAATTTTGATTATGACTATTGCATTTGTCCAAACTGTGGTGAAAAAATTAAACATCAGCCAGGAATGCCCTGTACTTTGGAAAAATGTCCTAAGTGTCAGACGAATATGATTCGTGAATAATTGTTCAGTTCACTGTTTTTTGATTATAGAAAGAAGGAATAAAAATGCCAAATCGAGATGGAACAGGACCGCGCCAAACAGGTGGTCATAGAAATACAGGTTGTCGCAGAGGCAGTGGTAGGTTCAGAAATGATCCGTATTGTCGTCGGTATACTCAGTCCGAAAATAATGAAGATCTATTAAAAGAACAGGCTTCATATTATAAAGAGCAGCTAAATCGAGTGAATAGTCAGCTGAACGGTTTTAAAGATAATGATCCATCTGATATGGAGTAGTAAGAATTATTTAACGATGGTTTACTTTTAAATGACAAAAGGACTTCCGGATAATGGAAGTTCTTTTGTCATTTAAAAGTATGATGAACTATTAAAGTTTTTACTGGGTATAAGTATCTGTAATAAAAATGTGCTCATGAGACAAAAACCGATAAAAAAATGGCAGTTTGCAACTTGATCATATCTAAACACTATTGATAAAACGGCTAATTGTATTGGTGGAAACTGCTGACACAAAGGTTTAGAACTTATGATATAATAATATGAAAGCATTCAAAAGTAGCGTTCAAAAAAACGTATTCGTTTAAAATCCGCGATGGCGTTTTTTAATTAAACTAAATGAAATATAAAATGACAAAAAGGAGCTATTAGATTGAACACAGAAAACGGACTTGAGCTTTCCACACAAATGCTTATAAAAGCGGCTGAAAATCGGGGATTAAGCGTTGAAATTCTTGATTATGAAGATAATTTTATTCGGATTCAAGACGATCAAAAGGTGGAGTACATCAAGCAGGCAACAAAAACCGCAGTAGATCCCTATATTGTCCCATTGATTATGGAGAATAAAGAAATCACTAAATTGATTTTGAAGGAAAAAAGTATTAATGTACCGGCAGGTGTAGGCATAAATTCCCTTGAAGAAGGTCTGGCCTTATTTTCTGATTGGGAAAAAAAAGCGCTGGTTATAAAACCCAAGAATACAAATTTCGGGATTGGCATTACCATTATAAAAAAACTTGAGTCTTTGGATGAGTTTAAAGCAGCTCTGCAATTTGCTTTTTCTTATGATAAAACTGTACTGATAGAGACTTTTGTATCGGGAAAAGAATATCGTTTTCTGGTGACTGGGGACCAGGTTGCCGGGATTCTGCATCGTGTGCCGGCCAATGTGAAAGGTGATGGTATAAAAACCATCAGCGCGCTGGTGGATGAAAAGAATAGAGATCCTTTGCGCGGCAAAGGTTATGTAACCCCCCTTGAAAAACTAAGTTTGGGAGAAATAGAAATTGCTTTTTTAAAGGCCGATAATAAGACAAAGGATACAATTCCTGAGAAAGATGAAATAGTCTTTCTGCGGGAAAACTCGAATATCAGCACAGGCGGTGATAGCATTGATTTTACGGATCTCATCGGAAACGATTATAAGGGAATTGCCCTTGCAGCAGCCAGGGCGGTGGGAGCGAAAATATGCGGTGTCGATATGATGATCAATAATATAGATGAAAAGGCGGATCAAAAAAATTACAGTATCATTGAGCTGAATTTCAATCCGGCGCTACACATCCACAACTATCCCTGGCAAGGGGAAAATAGACATGTTGAAGAAAAGGTTCTGGATCTATTGGGCTTTTAATGAAAATGTGGTTTATAAATATTTGAAAAACTTGAATTATTTTAGTTAAACTAATAAAAACCGGCAAATAAAAATTGTCATTTTTGCTTTATTTTGGCAGGTAAGTTTTCTGACAGTTTTAATCATAGAAATGATAAAAACTGTGTGATAAAAAAGTCAATCATAAGGAGGAAAATATGCTACATTCAAGACCAGATGAAAATGAGGTTGAACAGGATTGCTATCATTCGTCTGTATTCAGCGAAGAAATTTTGAATTTCCCCAAGTATCATTTGAATGAAGAATCAGTCGATCCGGAGCTGGCTTATCGGATCATCAAGAATGATTTGATGGATGAGGGAAATGCCAGACAGAATCTGGCGACTTTTTGTCAGACGGATATGGAACCGGCTGCGGTTCGGTTAATGGCGGAGACTTTGGAAAAAAATGCCATTGATAAATCAGAATATCCCCAGACCGCCGATCTGGAAAAGCGATGTGTTAATATTCTTGCGGATCTGTGGAATGCGCCAAAAGATAAAGCTTTTATCGGTACATCGACAGTGGGATCGTCAGAAGCATGTATGCTTGGTGGACTGGCTATGAAGTTTAGATGGCGAAAAGCAGCGGAAAGTAATGGACTCGATATTTATCGAAAGAAACTAAATTTGGTTATTTCATCAGGTTTTCAGGTTTGCTGGGAGAAGTTTTGTGTTTATTGGGATATTGAATTGCGAACGGTTCCGGTAGACGAAAATCATCTGGCCATTAATCTTGATAGGGTTATGGATTATGTGGATGAGCATACAATCGGTATTGTTGCAATTATGGGGATTACTTATACAGGTAAATACGATGATGTAAAAGGCCTAAATGATTTGGTGGAAATATACAATCAGAAGGCCGACTATAAGATCCCGATTCACGTGGATGGGGCGTCGGGTGCTATGTTTGCGCCCTTTGCTTCTCCGGATTTGGAATGGGATTTCAGACTTTCCAATGTCATGTCCATCAATACCTCGGGACATAAATATGGATTGGTTTACCCCGGCATCGGCTGGATTGTCTGGAAAGACCAGGAGTATGTTCCCCAGGAACTGATTTTTGATGTTTCTTATCTAGGGGGCAGTATTCCTACCATGGCCATCAATTTTTCCCGTTCGGCCAGTCAAATTATCGGTCAGTATTTTAATTTTTTGTCCTTAGGTTTTTCGGGCTACCAGCGCATACAATTACGAACGCGACGGGTTGCCATGTTTATGGCTTCTGAGATCGAAAAAACGGGTTTGTTTGAATTGATTAACGATGGTGATAATATCCCAATCGTTTGCTGGAAAATGAAAACCGATAAAAAATGGAATCTTTATGATCTGGCTGATCGTCTGCGGATGAGTGGCTGGCAGGTGCCCGCCTATCCTCTGCCGGAAAACCTGCAAAAAACAGTTATTCAACGGGTCGTTGTAAGACAGGATTTAAATCGGCAAATGGCAACACTGTTTATCGAAGATTTAAAACGGGCCATCACCGATCTGGACCAGGCCCGAATCCTCTTTAGCTCATCAGAAGACGAAATCAAAGTTCATGGCTTTACCCACTAAATAAAAGAGTCGCAGTTTTCTGCGACTCTTAGACTCAAGTGAAAGTATTTTTTAAATACCAGAGCACCGACAATTAGCTTTTTAGCTGTATAGAGAATAGTATTCTTCCTGGGCATTGGATGCCTTGCGCTGGCCTGTACCGCAACGGGGATTGATCAGAGAACAGTTTTTACTGCATCCGCCGCAACGAAGTTGTGATAAATATTCATTTAAAGTGGGAACAACCGGATCAGGTTCGGTGACAACAGTTTGGTTATCTGAAGAACTTTCTTCCGGGACGATTATTTCATCTTCCTGTACAGGAACGGCGGCAACATTTTCGACAGAAGCGTTTGATTCAGTGCTGGCTGCTTCGACAGTGGTTTCAGCTGCTGCTATTGTTTCTTCAGTGTTTTCCACTTCTTCAGACGGCGTTGTTTCGACAACGGTGGTTGGAATAGTTGATTCGCTTTCGACATCTTCAATTTCCTCGCCGACTAGAACAATATCGGGGCTTTCAACTTGGGCTGCCAATACATTTTGATAACTGCGATAAGTCGTTGAAATAATACCGTAGACGATTAGAATCGATGCGATTGCAGCACCGAACTGTTTAAAAATTTTTGCTTTCATAAATCCTCCTGGATTAAAAATTTGAAATCGCGTTAAAACTCAATACGGTAATCAGGACATAAGAGGCCAACTGGAAATATCTCAGGTATTGGGGTATTTCTTTTTTTATCCGGCTTGATAATACACCGGAGATAAAAACCATCAATAGGATTGGTGTTAAGGTGCTGGCCAAAGTAAAAATAAAGGCAACCACAATCGCTTGAAAAATTGATAAAGTGGCGCAAAGACCGATGATCAGAATGAGCGGCGCACAAGGGGAGGCGCCATAAGTGAAACCAGCTAGAAAAAGTGGCAGCATGCCCTTTGCATTGATCTGTTTTTCACCGGAACAGCTGCTGCAATTCTTCTGGGAATTCCTTCCGTCAATGATCCATTTCACAATTAAAACCATGCCTAATGTAATCATAAATAACTGCATGAGAAGCTGTAAATTAAGACCTCCCAGATATCCGGAATCATCGATAAACTGACTTCCCAGTGCGGCAGCAATGGCACAGAGCACCATTACCGCGACAATTTTGCCGCTAATAAAGCTTAAGAATGAAAACAATGATTTTTTCATTCCACCTGAGTGAGAAATAATATAGGTTGATAGAAAAACACTGACTGTTGGGCTGCAGCAGGTGCCACAGCTTAGGCCAACAGAAACAGCGGTTGTTAAGACAGGTAATAGCAGTTCCATATCAGATCCTTTCGCTGGCAATCAGTGCGGCTCCGATGGCGCCGTTAAATTGCGGATATTTGGCAACGTAGACATCACGCATCATCTCTTCTTCAAAAGCCTTATGTACGCCAATATTTAAAGCGCCGCCGCCAGTCATAAGAATGTCGCCGCCTTTCTCAGACTTTTTCATCATTTTGATGATTCGTTTAGCCATTGATAAGTGCATACCGGCTAGAATGTCCCGGCGGTCGTATTTTCGAGCAACAAGAGAAATGACTTCTGATTGCGCAAAAACCACACAAGTAGAGTTGATGTCGCAAGGTGCTTTACTTTCCAGAGAAAGAGGGCCGACCTGGTCAATAGTTGTTTCCAAAATCTGAGCGATAACTTCCATGAATTTTCCGGTGCCGGCGGCACATTTGTCGTTCATGGTAAAGTTCTTAACGGCATAATTCTGGTCAAGATAAATAATCTTTGAATCCTGACCGCCGATATCAACAATCATACCTGGTCGATATTCCTGAGGTGCTGTCACACGTACGCCATAGGCGTGGGCGGTAATCTCAGAAATATCATCATCTGCGACTTCAAAAACCTTGCGGCTGTAGCCAGTGGCCATAATATATTTTATTTCAGACCGTCCAATACCTCGACGTTGACACATTTTTTCGATTAGCTCAATGGCTGACGTATTGTTATCAATTCCGGTATTGGTAACCATGGCATCAACAACCTGGTTGCCATGTAAAAGTGCTGCTTTTGTGTAAGTTGATCCGCCGTCAAGTCCGGCATAATAGTTTTTCATTTTAACTCCTTATTTTTTCTGAAGGTCTTTTAGCTTAATTAATTCTATAAAGGCTTCAATACGTATTCTTAATTGCTCAATGTCCTCTTCGTTGTAGTCACTCTCGACTCTAATGATGGGAACATTCAGTTTCCCCAATTCCTCTTCAAGCATTTGATACTCAAAATCATAAACCAGGCAACCACGCAGTACATGATATATAACCCCTTCAACCTGGTGATCTTTGATCATTTGCTTGATTCGAAAAATACGTTGATCGTTGTTAACGAAAGTTGGGCAGGTGCAGGGACGGGTGTAGCGATTTGCCAGGGCGCGCATCATGCCGTCAAAACTCTGATCGACAACAACTGCCGGGTCATAAAGGGAGCGTTCACCCATACAGGTTTCGTCGGCAACCAGGCTGCCGCCCATTTCTTCAATCAGAAGCGGTATCTTAATATTGGGAAAGATAATCGGTGAACCTGTGACCATCAGTCGCGGTTCTTTTTTTTGGCTGACAAATACTTTTGATTTTTTCCGTTTAGCCAATTCCTGGTTTAAAAGATACAGTTTTTCGCTAAAGTCATTAATCGGCATATAAGATGAAGCGTTCATCACAGCCATGGCATGTGTTCCTTTAATTAAAGCTGGTTGATTTTTTTTAAATTCGTTAAAGCGTGTCATTTGGTATTGGGCAAATCCCACCTGATCTAAACTTTCTGATAAGCTTTTGTGAGTGATTGATTGGCCTGTTACTGATTCCAGCGCCGGGATTAGTTCATAGAGTTCGTTCACTATCTGGTCGAGATCGGTATCATCTTCTTTGGACGTAGGAATGTGAAAGGAATAGGTGTTAACCAGATCTTTTAGCATTCCTGCCATTTTCTTTTTACAGTCACAGGTAATTGGGACGATCATCATTGAACAGTCGTCATAGATAGGCATGACACACATGGTCTGATAACCCATGACAGCTTTAATTAAGGGACATGCATCACGGGGAACCAGGTCATCACCAATTGAAAAGGCAGTATAACTGCCGCTGCAGAGTTTAATGGGTTGGCCGCCTGCAGCATAAATCAATTCTTGGGGAACCATCACACAATAGGTGCCAATCAAGGGTTTTTTAGTATTGAAGTGCGGGCCATCCATGTTGACATAAATATTTTCAAGGACATCAATAAAAGGTTTTAAAGTATCTGGGGCTCCTTTTAATTCAGTTAGGCGCCTCAGATATTTGGCCGAAACTCGGGATGATTTTTCGATGAAACGTTGTCGTTGCCTCTCTTCAGAGGGAGTAAGTTTTTTATTTATCATGTTTGTTCCTTTTTTTAATCTGACGTTTTAGTTTGCGTTCATTTTTTTGATATCCCGACATAAACGTTTTTCGGGAAGCGCGATAAAATGGAATGCCGCAGAAAGTCATATAAAGAGCGTTATTTTCTGGACACTTGTCGACACAGGCTCCGCACATAATGCAATCACTGCTGGTTACATCTTTTTTCTTACGTTCGGTATAAATACTTTTTATGCCCATGGGACAGGCTTCGTAGCAGGCACCACATTCAGTACAGGCCTGGCAGTCTTTTTTGAGTTTAAAAAGCGATATTTTATGAAACAATCCCATCAGGTATCCCAAGGGACAGATTGTACAAAAGAAACGTCGTTTGAAAAATCCTGTGATTAGGACAAAAACCATCATAAAGCCACTTAAATAAAGACTCAATTTAAAACCGGCAAAGGCGGGTGAAAGGGTGATGGCAGGGCAGATATCGCAAAAATTGCCGCCGACAAAACATAAAACGAGAAAAATTAAAAGCATGCCCCACTTGATTGGTGTGATCCGCTGATAGATTTTTTCATCAAAGAAAAGACCCTGTATCTTTAATTTTCTGCGAATCCAGTCATAAATGTCCTGAATAAAGCCCATTGGACATAAAAAGCCGCAAATCACACGTCCCAGAATAATCAGTGAAGCCAGGAATGATCCCACAAAAATCAGAATTTCCGTCCAGGTCATATCAAAGAGGGTGTTTAAATGGGATAGGGTGTAACAAGAACTGCCAATCAGCTGATCCTGGTTGATGGGACAAGAGAAAATTGGAATTTCCAAATTCTGATACCAGGTTCCCAATAGTTTGCCGCCAAAGACCAACAGAAAAAAGCTTGAGATCATAATCAGCCATCGGATATTCATGAATCCGAATCTGTTTTGGCTTTTTAGTAAGCCATTAGTACCGACTTTTCTGTTACCGGCTAAAAACCGGCTCATAATGGGATCTTTTAAAAGAATCCGACGACGCAGGATCAAACATAAAATGATTCCCAACACTGATAAAGTTAAGATAAGAAAAAAAGGTGATAATGCCGAAATATATCGACTGGTAAGGAGTGTATTATCCTCGACCTGATAATGCATCTGATAAACGGTGGTATCATTTTCAAAATAAGTTACAAGAATACCACTGCGAATATCAAGAATCGGCAAATCGGTAATTTCACCTGCTTCATTGCTTGTATATTCGGCTTGACCACTTCTTTCAGAATAAACTGTCACTGTCTGGTTGGCCAGAACCTCACCGTTAAAGATTAGGGAAATTGTGGTGCGATCAGTAAAAATGACTTCAAATGGCATTAACTGATTGTCAAATTCAGGCGCTGCCGGTCGATATCCCTGGGTAAATTCCATATCCGTTTTAGCATAGCTGTATAACGTTTCCTTGTTTCCGTCCTGATTCAAGTCACTTGTCTGTTCTGGTATTGTTGCGATAAAACTGCCTAAATAATTTTCATTAAGGGCTGACAAATTTGCTTGCGTCATTTCGGCTACACCATCGACAGTGAGGGCATAAATTCTGGTATTGGCATTATCTGAGTTGAGAATAATGTCATTATTGGAATAAGTGAAGTAGAAGCCATCACTTTCATTATTTTCAACAATTGTATAGCCGCTGGCGTCGGTCGAAAAGGTGAAAAATTCAAATGCATAAGCAAAATAGGCCAAAACACATAATAGAACGGATAGAATAATAATTGTTGGTGTGAAAAGTTTTTTTAATTTCATACGGCCGCCTTGTTTGTCCGATATTGATTTTGTGTGAGCATCTCCATAAAGGCTTCCATTCTAATTCTCAGTTGTTCAACATCCTGATATTGGTAATCTGTTTCTAGGCGAAAGACTGGGATGCTAGCTTCCCCAAATAGTTTTTCCAGTCGCTCCAGTTCAAAATCATATTCTATCTGACCTTTTAAAACATGAAAAATGACACCGTTAATCTTGTTTTTTCGGATCTGCCATGAAGCGCTTTGATAGAGCATTTCATTTTTGGAGTAGGCAGTTGAACAGTCATATCGCAGTTGTGAAAAAATCACTGCTGTGAATATATCGATGTCCTGGTGTTCTTTTTTAGAAGCGGAATATATCTTTTGAATTGTGGTATCGAGTGTTGCTTCAATGTGCATGCCAATATCCTCGACTAAAAAAGGGATTTTATAATTAGGTAAAAAAACCGGGGAACCCATCAAAAGAACGGAAGGTTTTACATAACTTTGAGTCGTTTGGGTGCGGATTTTTTCAATCAGTTCAAGATTCAAATTCTTAAGATGCATGGAATAAGCTCTGGGATCGCTGCTGTAATAATAAGCGTTTAAAACGGCCATTCGTGTTGACCCCTTGAAAGTTGGACCCAGCTCTTCACATAGACTAATAAATTCAGCCATCAGCTTTCTTGTCTTGTTGATTTGCTTAGTAGCTGCCATTAAACTTTTTTTAGTAATTCTTTTTTTAGTGTGATCAGAAATTTTTTTTGAGAGCTTTTTCATTTCCTGGGTCCATTTTATACCGGCCAGGGGGTCAGATTTATCTGGTGGAATATCGACTGTAACAACATTTTTGCCTGAACTTTTTAACAACCAGGCCATTTTGCGGTTGGAATCACAGGTAATGGGACAGATGATCAGTGCTTTTTCTGCCAGATTAAAGCTTTCATTTAAAAGGAAGCCAAGCATTGACCGACTGACCGGATCGGTATCACGGGGAACCACATCATCGGACCAGTTAACAGCGCCCTGGCTGCCACCCAAAATATAGAATGGCTTTGAGCCAGCGGCGTAAATCAGTTCTTCCGGAATGCCTGTGCCCATGATAATTATTTCAGGTTTATGGTTAAGCATTTGCTCAGGTTTTAAATAGGAATAGATGACATTATAAAAATAATGGAGTTCATTAGATGCAATGCTTTCTTGCATCAGTTTTTTCAGTGTGTCCAGATACTCTGTCTGGTAGCTGGCAAATTTTTTATCATCAGTTTGAATCATTTTAGTCCTCCTTATCTTTGTTTCTAGCAATATTGTAATGATTGAAGTTGAAAAATGATTGTTTCTTATGTGAAGTTTATGTGAAAATTTCAAGTTTTATTCAAGCTAAATAATTGGAAGATTTCAATTTTCATTCAAGTATATTGGGATACATTTATAGTCAATAAGTTTTTAGGAGGTATCCCAATGAGTATATCAAGTATTGCCAGCAGCTATTTAAGCAGTTCAGCAATATCAGGACTTAGTTCAACTACTTCGATAGATTATTCTAACCTGTTAAGTTCAAGCGGAATAAGTACGGATGATTATGAACTGATTTATAACGCGATTAGTGAGGAGTATGATCTGGAATTAACTGACAGCAGTGATGAGGATTTTGAATCAACTACAGATTCGACTACAGTAGCGCAATTACTTGCTTCAATGCAAACGAATTTGCTTTCAACTTTTTATGACTATTCAGAAGATGAAACAGGACTGGCGAGCCTGTTAACAGATTTTAATCTAACGAAGAGCCAAGGCTTAAACAGTCTCTATCAGAGCCTTTATACAGAAACACAAACCGATGAGACTTCAGAAATTGGAGCACTCTTAGATACTTTAGTTTAATCAAAAAGCCTTCCCAATAACACAATGAATTGCCCCCAATAAGTTGACTTTCTTGCGTAGTAGTTTTTAACTGCTGCGCATTTTTCATGGGAGTGATTTGTAAATACGAAGATATATAAAAAAACGGAAAATTGATAACACACTATTGCGTGAACTATAGAAACAGACTTTCACTTTAAGCAAATGTAAAATTTTGACATTAACGATTAATCGGTTTTGTGTAAAAATACGTGCTAATTTAAAGGCAGGTACATACATAAGGAACTAGTGGTGATTAAACGTGTTCAAAAAATCGATAAATTACTCTTGTACTAGTTAAAAACTAGTGTAGTGGCACGTTCATAATAGAACTAACTCTACCCTGATTATAATTCAGGGTAGAGCGATGCCAGTTTCACCCTTGCATCTTTGGTTCTGAACTGCCAGTTGATCTTAGCGTAATTGT
>JASGLP010000072.1 GCA_030156895.1 Eubacteriaceae bacterium
TTAATCAGGTGGTGCAATGTTTTTGCCTAAAACATCGCCAGTATGGAAATGTTTTGAGTCTGGTTGCGTAAAAGAGGCTCTTTTGACACTCAAACCAAACTTAAAAGCCGAGAATACTTCATTTTTAATAGAAAAATACATGACTGAAATTATCGAAAATCTTTATGTTATTCGTGATGCAAATGAATTGGAGCATTACATCGATACCTCTACAGATGCCTATTTTAACGAATTGAATGCCATGTTCGTACGGGTTTTGAACAATAAACCGGATTATAAACAGATACGACTGATTAATTCTGATGGGATGGAATTGATTTCACTTGTGCGCAGTGGTCAAGAAATTAAAACTTCAAATGTGGTCAGCCAGGCTGAGAGTGACTATTTTAAAGCAACCAAAAATCTGAATGAAGGCGAGATTTACATTTCGGAAATCGATCGGAATGCTTCAAATGAAAACAGTGAAGAGGAAACAAATTTAAGTTTTGCAGCACCGGTATATACATCTGATCATCAATTTTATGGAATTTTGATCATCGATTATGATGGTTCTTTTCTAATGGAATCAATTATTAGTCAGAATAATATGATCGGTGAGTTACCAGACCAGCTTTTTATTATTGATGAAAATGGGCAATATATCTATCGTGGAGACAAAAGTAATGGGGCTACAAAAGTAGATAATCAATTCTATCATCCAACACTTATTTCATTAATTAGCGAGAATATGACTGGTAGTTTTGAAGAAAACCATACTTTGTATACATATTATGATCTTCTGAATTATTTCAGGCAGTCTTTCCCGGAATACAGTAAAAAATTGCTACTTGTCCATGTTACTGACACAAGTGCACTATTTTCGCCAGCTGCTTTCTTTAATGAGATTATAAAGCCTAAGAACTTTTTAATATTACTGACCATAATCGGCCTATGTTTGGCGATAGCTTATGCCCTGGAAAAAATCAGACAAAAGGATAATCAGCTTTCGATTACTATGAGAATTGCAGCTTCCAGCAATGACGCGGTCATAATAACTGATGAAAATACTGTGATTTCGTATGTTAATCATGCTTATGAAGTGGCTACTGGTTATACAATGGCGGAAGTGACAGGGAAAAAACCCAGTGAGTTTAAATCGGGAAAGCATAGTCAAGAATTTTATCGGTCGATGTGGCAGCAGATTAATGCCACGGGAAACTGGGAAGGGATGCTGTGGGATCGTAAAAAGGATGGACTTTTATATCCCAAAAAGCTTAACATTATTGCAGTAAAAGGGCGCGATAATGGAAAGGTTCACCATTATATAGGCATTTTCACAGATTTATCATCAAATAAACGAAAATCAGATGTTTTTCAAACGCTGCAATTTAGTGAAGGGCAATTGATCTTGCCGAATGAAAAAATGATGATGGAGTTACTCGAGCAAAGTGTTACAGCTGAAAACTTGAACATCATGGTCATGAACATTGCCATCGAAAATTATAATCAGCTGATTTCGTCTTTTGAAGGAACAGATTTTAACAGCTCAGACATTTTTATTAGTTTGATCAGACCACTGATTCATGCGGACGATTTTGTAGCTCAAACAGGTCGTAATCTTTTCGTTGTCATGGTGAATTTGAACTATTTAGAAATCCAATCAAGGGAATTTGCCCAAAAACTATATAATCAGCTCACACGAGTCGTTAATATTTCCGGACGAGATCTTTTTTTTAAGACACGTATGGGTATTTCCTATTGGCCGGATGACACAACTGATTTAAAAAAGTTACTATTAAATTCGATGATTGCATTGGATTGGTCGCAAAAAAATCAGGATTCTGAAATTGTCTTTTTTAAAGAGGAAATGACTCAAAAACTCAATCAGGACAATACTATTGAAGGATATCTGCGACAAGCGATTGAAGCAGAAGAGCTTTATCTGGTATATCAACCGCAAATAGAGATTAGAACAGGTGAACTGATTGGAATGGAAGCATTGCTGAGATGGCATAACGAAGTTCTAGGCGAAGTTTCGCCTGCTGTTTTTATACCAATCGCGGAAAAAAGCAATTTAATCGTAGAAATCGGTAATTGGGTCATCAAGCATGTATGTATGGATCTTAAAAAAATAAATGATATATACCCAAACATTCAGAAAATGCTGCGTTGTGCTATCAATATTTCGGTTATGCAAATGGAAGAAAGCGGCTTTCTTGAAAACCTGGTCAATACTCTGGCATTTTATCAGATTGAAATGACTCAGATCGAAGCCGAAATTACAGAAAGCATTTTGCTGGCGGATTATCATAAGCATATTGAGACGCTGTCAAAGGTCAGAAATTTAGGAATTAAGATTGCAATTGATGATTTTGGGACGGGCTATTCTTCATTGTCATATCTAAATGAATTACCGGTCGATAAAATAAAAATTGATCGAAGTTTCATCAAAAACTACCCGATAACGGATGATGGCACATTGATTGAAATTCTTGTTGATATGTCGAAAAAGCTCAACAAGACGGTGCTTACAGAAGGCGTTGAGACCATTGAACAGGTAAGCTATCTGACAAAAATCGGCTGTCATTATATTCAGGGGTATTATTATAGTAAACCGCTTTTGCTAAATGATTTTATTACTTATGCTGAAAAAATGACAGTTTGTTGATACGATTTTTTTGGATCAGTACTTTATAATAATGGAGCGTAAAAAATAGTAAAGTGCTGATCTGAATCATAATTGATAAATTTGCAGATTCACAGATAATCCGGTTAAACTCATCAGCACAATTGATGATCAGCACGCCAAGCAGCATCAAAAGAATCGAAATGGGTTTGCTGCAATTTCTAAGATTAAAAGTTAACTGAGCGCAAACCAGCAGTTGCATGACAGATACAATCCCGACGACTTTTAAATTATATGGGAGAATTCCGTTAAGCGTCGAGATAGCCAGATAAAAGCATAAATAAACAAGTAGGGTTAAATATGCCTTTTTTATTTCAATAGGATTATTATTTATTTGTGGCTTGATGTTAATGATTAAATCTTTCATTTTAATGATCCCTTTTCCAATAAATCTTATAGCTATATTTTAGGAAAAAGAATTGAGTCCAGCATGGCGAAAGTATGTTTTTTGTGTGAATATCAGCTGAGGATTATTTGAGTTATCGGTTTCAGACAGTTTCTGACTCAAGCGCCAGGTAGTCACGAATGATAAAGGCGAGACGAAAATTAAACTTTTCGTCGGTGGTTAGTAAGTCCTCTGACAGTAGTTGACGAATTTTTTTTATTCGGTAGTTTATGGTGTTTCGATGAGTAAATGATGCCTGAGCAATGGCCTTAATACTGCCATCATATTCAAGATAAAGTCTGAGTGTTTCTAATAAGTTGGACTTATTTTTTTTGTCGTGATTTTCTAGTAGCTGGAGCTTTTCTTCATAAAAATCTGAGAGCAGAGATTTATCAGCAACTGAATAAAGAATTCCGGTGATGCCCAGTCTGTTAAATAATACATAAGACTGCTTTTTTTTCTTTGCTGTTTTTAATGCAAATTGAGCCTGCTGGTACAAGTCATGCAGCTGAAAGAGGCTGCCTTCACGGCTGACACCAATATTATCATCCTGGCAATTTTGATCTACTTCCTTAAAAAAATCATCTAAAATTTGTTTGGATAAGTCAGAAGCGATAAGAAGATTTTGATCATTAATTGCAAAGGAAAAGAATTTTAATCCTTTTGAATGGAAAAAGTTGAGCAGGTTTAACAATGACGATTGATTGTCTTTCAAAAAAATGAAATAGTTTGAATGATTTTCAAAACGATGACGATTTAGGATTTCAATATGTTTTGTTGCTTCTTCAGTTTGTAAAATAAGGCTGCGAAAAGCCATCCCAACTTGATCGTCCTGATAATTCTGCTGAAAAAGACGGTTGCCATAATCCTGCATAATTGTAGCCAGGTGTATTTTCCAGGGCATTGTAAATATCGGATAATTATAAGAATTACAGAGATTAAGAAGATCGTCGTTTATATCTTCAGGAAATATATATTTGCCAGTATTAATAATTAGCCCACTTGTTTTCTGGGTGATTAATTTTTTCACAAAATCAGATAACCACTGATCTGAATTTTTGCTCATTCCCGTGGTAATAATGAGTTCCCCACCCTTTAAGAAATTGATGGTATTGATATCTTCATTAAATTGAACCCAATTAATTGGGCTAAAAAGGCCTTTTTCGCCCGCTATTAGATTCAACTGATATTGAGTTTTAGTAGATAAATACAATTCAGACAGTGCTATAGACATGGTTTCCTCCAATTAATATTAAGGTTTTGAGCTATGCTTACTTTAGTATAGCTAATAATTATATGTGTGTCCAGCACAAATATAAGTAAAAAAATTAGACTGATAGACCCTTGAGCTATTATTTTGTTGTGCTATAATTACATCATATTAAGCAAGACGAAGGCGTCAAGACTTCGTTTTGTTTTTTTTGTGTAAAAAAAGCAAAACTCTGACACAAAAAAAGCGAGATGAGGTACAAAGAAATACGAAACTACGGAGGTCATTATGTTAAAAAATGCTTTACCCAAAATTGTAACTGGTCAAGTTCCTGGTCCAAAAGCTCAAGCAATTATTGAAAGACGAGAGAATGCCATCCCAGGTGCCATAAAATGCGTGTATCCAGTTGTTATTGAGCGTGGAGAAGGCGCTATGATTGAAGATGTGGATGGTAATGCCTATCTTGACTGGGTTGGTGGTGTCGGTGTTCTCAATATTGGCTATTCACATCCTGAAATTGTGGATGCAGTTAAAGAGCAGTCGGAAAAATATTTTCATGGGATGTTCAACATTGTTACACATGAAGGCTATGTAAGCTTGGCCGAGAAAATGAATGCAATTGTTCCGGTTAGAGGTCAAGAAAAAAAGACATTCTTTGCTAATAGTGGGGCGGAAGCTGATGAAAATGCCGTTAAAATTGCAAAAGCATTTACAAAACGGCCTAATATCATTGTATTTTCAGGTGGCTTTCATGGACGGACAATGTTGACGATGACAATGACTTCAAAGAAAGCTTATGCGCACGGCTTAGGGCCATTTCCTGATGGTATTTATCGGGCTCAGTTTCCTTATTTATATCGAAGTCCGGCTCAAATGTCGTCTGAAGATGCCATCGCTTATTATATCGACAGCATCCATCGGGTATTTGAAGAATCATCACCGGCTGAATATGTGGCTGCCATCGTCGTAGAGCCATTACAAGGGGAAGGCGGATTTATTCCGGCTCCGATTGAATGGGTGCAGGCGGTTAGAAGAATCTGTGATGATTATGGAATTCTCCTGATAGCGGATGAAGTACAGACCGGTTTTTGTCGTACGGGTAAAATGTTTGCATCTGATTATTGGAAAGATGCTGGTGCAGAACCTGACATTATCACAACGGCTAAATCGATCGCCGCGGGTTTACCGATTAGTGCAATAACTGCGCGCACAGAAATTATGGATTCGGTAAAAGGCGGAACGATCGGCGGGACATTCTGTGGTAATCCACTTGCCTGTACATCCGCGCTGAAAGTAATTGAAATTATGGAACGGGATCAATTGGATAAACGAGCATGCGAGATCAGCGAAATTGCGTTTAATCGATTTGATCAATGGAAAAAAAATTTGATGTCATTGGCGATGTTAGAGGAATTGGAGCTATGATCGGTATCGAGTTTATCAAGGATCCCAAGACAAAAGAAGCGAATCCGGGACTTGTTTCTCAAATTGTGGCTGTTGCGGCGCAAAATGGATTGATTATTGAAAGTGCGGGTATATATGGTAATGTCATTCGCTTTCTTGCACCTTTAGTCATGACAGATGATCAGCTTGAAGCGGGACTAAATATTTTTGAAAAGGCGATTGAGTCTTGTATCAAATAGGATTTATTTGAAAGGAGTATCATGAAACAATTTATGATAAGACCTAAAATTCTTGAATTTGCGGATGTGAAAACATTTTTAGAAACGTTCAAGATTGGAAAAAACGATCTGATTTTTATTAGTGATCGGACTTTAAAAAAATCATTTAAAGGCGCATTCGGAGAAGAAGCAATCATAATAGATTATCGTCAGTATGTCAATGGTGAACCGACTGATACAATGGTTGAAAATATTGCCAAAGATTTAGAGGGGATTGAATACCATCGGGTTTTTGCCATCGGCGGAGGAACAATCCTGGATGTGGCTAAATTATTTGCTTTGAAGAAAACAAGACCAGTTGTTGAATTATTTAATAAAGAACTGCCCATAGAAAAAAACAAAGGGTTGATTCTCATTCCAACGACATGTGGAACAGGCAGCGAAGTGACTAATATTTCCATATTAGAACTAACAGCGATCTCATCAAAATTTGGGCTTGCTGTAGACGAGCTCTTTGCCGATTATGCAGTCTTGATTCCGGAACTACTAATTGATTTGCCAATGTCAGTTTTTGCCACAAGTTCTATCGATGCCCTAATCCATGCGACAGAATCATACACTTCGCCGAAAGCAACATCTTTCAGTCAGCTTTATTCATTAAAAGCAATTGAAATGATCCTGACAGGCTATCAAAAAATCGTGTCAGCAGATGCGAACAAGCGTCCACTAGTATTAAACAAGGAAGTATCAAATTTTTTAATGGCATCAACTTTTGCTGGGATTGCATTTTCAAATGCTGGATGCGCAGCCGTCCACGCCATGAGTTATCCCTTAGGCGCGGTTTATCATATTCCCCATGGAGAAGCAAATTATTTATTGTTTACTGAAGTTTACAAAACATATCAGTCGATTAATCCAGATGGACGGATTAAAGAGTTGAATCAATTTCTTGCTAAGATTCTTGTTTGCGAACCAGATCAGGTATATGATATCATGGAAGTCTTATTGAACAAGATTATAACAAAGAAAAAACTGCGTGAGTATGGTGTCAGTCACGAAGATATCCGCCTTTTTACTGATTCAGTTATGACAAAACAGACAAGGCTGATGGCCAACAATTATGTTGAACTATCAGAAAAAACGATTCAAGCAATTTATGAAACTTTATATTAATTAAATAGAAGATAAAAAACAATGAGGTTTTAAACAGTATAAATGACTGTTTTAAAACCTCGTTTTTTTGCAGATTATTAATGGTAATGAAAAACGAAAGGAGAAGTATGGAATTCCATACAATTTTAAAATGAATACTCAAAAATCTAAGTTTGACAAGGTGCTGAGTACCAAAGATATTTTTGTTATTGCTTTTGGTGCAATGATCGGATGGGGTTGGGTGGTCAATACTGGTATCTGGATTGAAACAGCAGGTGCATTGGGAGCAGCGCTTGCATTTTTGATCGGCGGTGTGATGGTTTTGTTTGTCGGTTTAACCTATGCTGAATTAACTTCGGCCATGCCTCAATGTGGTGGGGAGCATGTATTCTCCTATAAAGCAATGGGTCCAACCGGGTCCTTTATTTGTACATGGGCAATCATTCTAGGTTATGTGAGTGTTGTTGCTTTTGAAGCATGTGCTTTTCCCACGGTTATTCAGTATCTAAGCCCAAACTTTTTAAAAGGCTATTTATACTCAGTTGCCGGTTTTGATATTTATGCCTCCTGGGTTGCTGTGGGTGTAATTACGGCAATTATCATTACTGCCATAAATATACTGGGTGCAAAAACTGCTGCTCGCTTACAGACAATTTTAACTTTGCTAATTGCGGGCGCAGGAATTCTTCTGATAGCTGGTTCAGTTATTAATGGGACACCAACGAATATGACGGAGCATTTGTTTTCTGATTTACCTGAAACCTCAGCATTAGGTGGTGTTTTGACGGTTGCAGTAATGACACCATTTCTCTTTGTCGGCTTTGATGTGATTCCCCAAGCTGCGGAAGAGATAAATGTTGGTTTCAAAAAAATTGGTGGCATTATGATTCTTTCAATTTTAATGGCGGTTGCCTTTTATGCCCTGATTATTTTGGCTGTTGCCTACGTTATGCCGCAAGCAGCAATGGATGGATCGACCCTAGTAACGGCTGATGCGATGGCTTTTGCATTTAACAGTTCAATTATGACAAAAGTCTTAATTGTAGGTGGAATGGCTGGCATTATAACAAGTTGGAATTCATTTATGATTGGTGGCAGCCGGGCCATGTTCTCGATGGCTGAATCGAATATGATTCCAAAAGTGTTCGGAAAGCTGCATGAAAAATACAAAACCCCAATTTTTTCAATTGCTTTAATAGGGGCATTGTCGGTTATCGCGCCTTTCTTTGGCAGAAAAATGCTGGTTTGGATTGTGGATGCCGGTAGTTTTGGCGTTTGTCTGGCCTATGCCATGGTTTCATTATCTTTTCTAATTTTAAGAAAAAAGGAACCCAATATGGCCCGTCCTTATAAAGTAAGGTTCGGAAAATTTGTCGGAACAATGGCACTGCTACTTTCTGGTCTAATGACACTTTTATATGTTGTACCACTGCCATTTGCTTCGACAGCTTTAGTCAAAGAAGAGTGGATTATGGCTGGCGGCTGGGCGATTCTGGGCATAATTTTTTACGCTTATAGTAAAATAACTTACAAAGAAGAATTTGGGGCTCACATTGATGTTACCCTTGAGGACATTCATGAAAGTCAAAATAATTCTACTGTTCTAACAGGACGTGTCGCTGAAAACTAGTCAAACACATCAAACAGACAGGGGAAAATTTTGCAGAGTATTTATAACTGCTACCGACCAATTGCCATTCATAATCACGAGCAATTGGTCGGTTTTATTCTTTGAAATATCTATTCTAATTGATAGAGTCAGAAGTTAGCGTTTCTATGGATTGATGAGGCTAAATTCTTTATTTTTTTCTTTTGCGATACACAATCACGCCGATGATGCTAAGAATTAGGACGACGCATACAATGATTAAAACCATCGTTGTTGTTGATATTCCAAGTGCTACTTCATCTTTGATATAAACTTCGGCACTTGCAGTGGCTGGTTTATACTGATCGTTTCCGGAATACCTTACTTCGACTTCCTGACCACCTTTTGCATGGCTGTAGCTGAGGGTAATTTCAGAACTTTGAAATTCAATTGGATTATTGTCAGCATCTACAAGGCTGACATTGAGTGCGTCAATAATGGCTTCATCTAGAATTTGAGAATTCTTGTTATAAGCCACTTCGATGGGGTGGGCACTCAGTACCAGATATGAATCCTGGGGATCAATAATGGTGATTGTAACATTTTCCTGACTGGCATTAAAACGATCATTACCAGCATAACGAACGGTGACAACCTGATCACCAGCGGCATGGTTAAAACTTACATCAACTTCTGAGGGGGTAAAAACGATGTTATTACCGGTATCATCAACAATCTGGACATTAATGGCGTTATATACTTCACTGGTCATGGCATCCTGATCCGGATTCAAAGTCAGAGTTGATTTTGGCATGGTCAGATTGATAATCGTATTTGTTTTTTCAGGTGCAGGAGCGGGTGCCTCGCCAACGATCCTAACATTGGCAGTGGCTTGGCTCGGAAAATACAGACTATTTCCAGCGTATTTGACGGTTACATCCTGGGTACCTGTTTCGCGGTTATAGGATAGCTTTATATCATTGCTTGTAAAATTAATGGCTACATTATCCTGGGTTACAACCTGAATACTTAAGGCCTGAAAAACGGCTACATCCAGAGCAGAAGCGTTATTTGTGTAATCAACTGAAGGGGTATTAAGGTTTAAGATCACTCTGGTTCGAACAAGTGGCGTAATAGAGACTGTGGCGGAGGCTGTACTGCCATTATACTGATCATTTCCGGAATAGGTGACTGTTACAATCTGATTACCAACATTTCTGTTGTAGCTAAGGGAGATCTGATCATTTGTAAAATCGATTTTGTTATAATTCTCATCAACAACCTGGATACTTAATGCTTTGTAGACTGCTGCATCTAAAGTTGCGTTGTCAGATGAAAATGTAACGGCAGGTGGATTGGCGATCAGTACCAGCTGACTATTTTGTTTTGCTGGCTCTGTAATGGAAACGGTGGCTGTTGTAGAGCTAGGTGCGTATGTCTCGTCTCCCGAATAATCGATTTTCACAGACTGATTGCCAATGGCTCGATTGTAGGATAGCTTTATTTGATCCTGAGTAAATTCTATTTTATTGGCATCCTGATCAACCACAACGATACAGAGCGCTTCATAGACCTGCTGATTCAAGTCTTGCTCTGAATCGATAAAAGTGACAGGGGCTGGCGAGTCTGATACCGAGATCTGCGTTTCTATGGCTTCGTTGGCAGCTTCTTCAGTAGCCTCTTCAGCAGCAAATAGGTTAGGGGATACTAATAAAAACAACAAAAGCACTAGGGATATTTTTCGTAAATTCTTCATTTGGTTTCCTTTCACATCCTAATTTGATATGCGGCATAGAATCAATTCCTGCATTATCATTAACAAACTTTTTTATATATACCCATAAAGTATTGATTTACACAGTATTTTGCAAGTTTTTACAGAGATATTCAGTAGAAAACTTATTTTTACTCGTTTTAGGGGTCGTCAAAGGGGTAAAATAATTAAAACTTAATATAAAGGAGAAAACAAATGGAATTTAGAGAATTTACAATTAATAACCGATCAATTAGAGAATTTGAGCCCTATTATTTGAATGAGACCCAGCTGCAAAAAATTCAAAGCCGTTTAAACAGCTTAAATACAACAGTTGGAAAGGAATATGGATTTTCGTTTAATTATTTTGAGGATGGTGAGAGTATCTTTAAACTATTGGATGGTGTTGGCGGATACTGCGGTAAAATGATCAATGCACCACACTATATTGGTTTGGTGCTGAATGAAGTAAATCATAAAACTGAGTTTTTAGGAGCTTATTATATGCAGGAGCTGGTTAAAGCTTTGTATGATTTAAAAGTGGCAAGCTGCTGGGTAACCGTAATGGATGCCAATGATGAACAGCAAAAGGTCCTCCTTCAGGGTAAAAGTGGAACAGTTCAGTATTTGTTAGCTTTTGGCGGTCCTGATGAAAAAGAAACATTTTTTGAAAAACATCATGAGATTATCAATGCAGATCAAAAATATGAACAGGATCCCTACGGGATTGCCGTGATCACTACCAAAGAATCCCGGCGGTCGCTGGTTGAAAGTATTTATTTTGAAGAATGGGGGAATGTCGCTCCCTATTCCGTTATGGAACAACGAGGGGTATTGGACATACTGTACTATGTCAGAAATTCTCCATCTCATATGAATACCCAGCCATGTCGGCTGATTTTAAAAAATGGTTCAGCGGATTTGGCGATTATCAATCCAGAATGTGAAGAAAACTACACAGATGCTGGAATTTTAATGTACACACTTCAGGGTCTTGCCAAGGAACTGAGTTTTCCAGCTAAATGGCAGTATATCGAAGATGAGTCTGACAATCCCGAATATCGGATTGTTGCCAGTGTTGGTTTATAAAAATTAAAGAATTGCTACAAGCAGATACCAGCTTCTAAATTTTTTGGTATCTGCTTTTTTTAAGCTCTGGATGCTGACCGCTTATATTAATTAGTGTTTTAGCTTGATAAAACCAGAAAAAATGGTTATTATTAGATGATTGTTTATAAATATTTTATTGTGTATAATGGAGAAAAAATGTCTGTAAAAACCAATGTCATGCGCATCCTCGATCAAAAGAAAATTAAATACAAACACTATGAATATGACCCAGATGGAGATATCAGTGGTCAAGCTGTTGCCAAAGCTTTATCACAAAACCCGAAACAGGTTTATAAAACACTGGTTACAGTTGGTAAATCAGGGGACAATTATGTTTTTGTCATTCCTGTTTACCAGGAGCTGGATCTAAAAAAGGCGGCAAAGGCTGTAGGTGAAAAATCAGTCGCCATGATAAAAGCAAAGGAATTACTGCCGCTTACCGGTTATGTACACGGAGGCTGCTCGCCAATCGGGATGAAAAAATCTTTTACGACCACCTTTGACTGCTCAGCCGAAGCTTTTCCGACGATCATTTTTAGTGCTGGTAAAATAGGATACCAGGTTGAATTAAGTCTTGATAGTCTCAAAAAAGTTATTTGCTACAGTCTTTACGATTTAGTAGTAAGCTAGATCATAAATTATTTTACAAGGAGTTATTATGAAAAAAGTATTTGTTTTTTTAATGACATTATCGTTCTTGTTTCTCTTCACGGGATATAATGTACACGCTTGTCAAGACACAAAATGAAAAAACGTTAGTTATGGCTCCTTTCAAAATCAGGCCACTTTTTTCTCATGATTAAAGAAAATCTCA
>JASGLP010000021.1 GCA_030156895.1 Eubacteriaceae bacterium
ACCATGGCATAGTCAAAATTGGGAATACTCTGGCCGCCGTGCTGATCATTCTGGTTCGACTGGATGGCAATGCAGGCCAGAGCCGAATAGCTTTGAATATCATTGGGTTCGCGCAGATGTCCATGGCCAGTAGAAAAACCATTTTTAAACAGCTTTTCCAAATCAATCTGAGTGCAGGTCGTCGTCAGGGTTAGAAAGTCCATATCATGAATGTGGATTTCACCGGCTTTATGAGCGGCTGAATGCTCTGGATTCAAGACAAACATTTCATAAAACTGCTTGGCGCCCTCTGACCCGTACTTCAGCATCGTGCCCATAGCGGTGTCCCCGTCAATATTGGCATTTTCTCGTTTTACATCATTATCCTTAGCGTCCTTGAAGGTCAGGTCTTCATATATTTTCATCAGCCGGGTATCCATCTCCCGAATTCGGGTTCGTTCGGCCCGGTATAGAATATACTCCTTGGCCGTTTTGGCGTGTCCGGTTTCAATCAGGATTTTTTCCACCGCATCCTGAATTTCTTCCACTGTTGGCGCATTCGTATTCATTTCCTGCTCAATATAAATGGTAACCCGCTCGGCCAGATCCATGGCCGTCTGATAATTCTGGCCGCCGATTTCACTGGCTGCCTTGAAAATAGCGTTGGCAATTTTTTCAATGTTAAACGGGGCTTCTCGTCCGTCTCTTTTTCTAATTTTTGTAATCATTCTGGTCGTTTCCTTCTTTCCTGCTAGTCTTTTAGGTGTTTTAGGCATGCAAAAACCCCTCAACGGCGTGGTCAAGAGGCATAATGATACATTGAACACCCTCTATCACGCGTAGAGTCTGGTGCATTTAATAACGGCGGGTAATCTGACTCCGGTTTGAACGTTCAGAAACAAACAGCTTAACCTGTTTATTTTCTTTTAACATCTCACCATTACAGCGGCGGGACCGTGCAGGATTCACACCTGCTTCCCCCAAACTGCACCTGTTGGCACAGCACCATTATCTCCTTATTTTGTTGTTTGTATTTTATCACATACAAGATGTAGTGTCAAACTGATTTATAATGCAAACGTTAATCACTATTTCAATCAAGTAACATCATCCCTATCGTGAACTTTTTCGCTTGTTTATGATAACATAAATTTAAAAATTTCTACCGTTAAATTTTTTGCAAACCCTTTCAAATTTTGCTAGTCTTAACTTTCTTCAGAAATATATATATTCGGCTGATAAGTATTGACAGACAAAAATAGGTAAGGTATTATCTATTAAGGTAAGGTCTTACCTTAATAGAAGCGAGGAGGTTATATTTTGGACCATATCGACTCAATGACCGATCAAAAATTTATCTTTGGCAGTGTTCAAGTCGTTGCCAACCAGATGACCACCCAACTGGAGCGGGAACTAAGAGAATACAATCTAACAACCAAGCAGTGGCTGCTCACGATTGTCGTTGCGAATACCTTTGATCATAACCCCACCATCAAAGAAGTCGCCAAAGGAATGGGCAGTTCTCATCAGAACGTCAAGCAGGTAGCTCTGAAGTTAGAACAAAAAGGCTTCATTGTTATGGAAAAAGACCCTCAAGATGCCCGAATCACCCGGATCAAACTAACCGACGCCGTCGATTCTTTCGGTAACGAAAGTCAGGCGAAAGCAGTGATTTTTACTGAAAAATTATTTAACGGCATCTCGGCAGAGGAGCTGGCCATGACTCGGTCAACCCTTGCAAAGATACTGACAAACCTGGAAAAGATGGATCAAGAATCAAGATAACAGGAGGAAAATACGTGAAAAAAGCAATGATTATTATTCTCAGTATTCTGGGCGTATTGGTACTAGTAGGTGCCGGCGGATTTTTTTATCTCACCAGCGGCCTGGAATCCGGGGAAAACCTGGCAATCAATCCGGTGGATCTACAAAAAATTGAAGATGGCACCTATGCCGGTGTTTACGAATCTGGACGTTGGACCAATGAGGTTGCCGTCAGTGTGGCCAATCATCAGATTACATCAATTGATGTGGTCAAAGCCGTCACCATGGAATCTCCAGATGTGACCAGTACGATTATCAACCAAGTCATTAAAATACAAAATACCACTGTCGATACAGTCAGCGGTGCCACGGTTACCAGCAAAGCCTATCTCAAATCCATTGAAAATGCCTTAACTCAATAAGATGCAAAGAAAGGAAATGCCCATGAAAACCATGATACTTTATGCCAGTAAATATGGCTTTACCGCGGACTGCGTCGCAGAACTAAAAAAGAACTTAAACGGAGAAACCCGACTCGTCAATATCAATTCTGATAAAATTCCTGCTCTGGACGACTACGATACAGTCTTAATCGGCGGTTCTATTTACATTGGACAGATTGACAAGAAAATAAAAAAATACTGTCTTTCACATTTAGATGAACTGAAAAACAAAAATCTGGGCTTTTTTATCTCCTGTGGTTCGGCTGAAACAATTGATACTTATTTTAAAGACTCTTTTCCCGACATTCTGCTCGAAAAAGCCCTTACTCTCGATAATTTTGGTGGCGAAATGAGACCGGATAAAATGAAGTTTTTTCATAAGTTCGTGTCAAACATGGTCGAGAAGTCTGGCCAAAAGGATAACACGTCTCCGATGAAGCCGTTGCCCGAAAGCATTCTTCTGATGGCAAATACGATCAATACTCATTCCTGACCGCCACTATCTTCAGCTGGCTCGATTGTATCCAGCAGTAGCTTCATAGCCGCCACAAACTGAGGATAGAAATTGATGATTTCTTTTTCTGCCCCGCTTTCAAGTGCTTTCTGGAAGTCTTTGGCGATTTCAAACAGTTGTTTGGCACCAATGCTTCCAGAACTGCTTTTAACCTTATGAACGATCTGGGCTGCCTCCTGAAAGCTTTCAGCTTTGATGGCAAAATCCAGATTTTCTATCACTTCCTGATTTTCATTGAAATAGGCTTTTAAAACACGCTCATAAAGTACCGCGTTATCTCCCATGTATCGGAGTCCTTCTTCCCGGTCAAGCACCGGGGCATCCGCCACTTTTCGGCTGTTTTGTTCGATGCTCTGGCTGTTAGCTTCTTTAATTCTGTTTTCTTTGCCCTTTGTTTCAGCGCTTGCAATTTTTCGGATGGTTTCCACAAATTTTTCAGGATTAAAGGGTTTACTGATATAGTGATGAATACCATAAGATTCGCATTTTTCCTTAACCCCCTCAATCACATCAGCCGTCATGGCCACAATCGGAATCTCAACCGAAAGTTCCCTGATTTGCTGGGCTGCTTCATAACCGTTAAGTACTGGCATATGCAGATCCATTAGAATTAAATCAATCTCTGTGCGATGTACCTTAAACAGATCAATCCCTTCTTGCCCGTCATTACCCAACCAGACCCGGAATCCCGCCGGCTCCAGTAATGATTTTGCAATAAGCTGATTGGTTTTATTGTCTTCTACTACCAGAATACCATAATTATTTTCAAGGCTATCCTTATCTTCCTGTTTAAATACCTGATTGGCGACAATGGCTTTGGTTCTGAAAATTTCCAGAATACCATTGTATAAAACTGATGGGATAATCGGCTTTCCGATACCGATATCCACCCCCTGGCTATCCAGTTTATCAAACAAGTCTTCCCGCATCATTGGCAACAGCATAATAACCCTGGGCTTTTTCAAGATTTTCCTGTTGTCCTGAATCATTTCCACAAACTTGAACCCACCGCCGGCAGGGGTATTATAATCCAGAATCAGCAGATCAAAGGGCTCTGAAAACTTACCATTTTCCAACTCCAGCATATTGACGACACTGGCCGGAGAAGTTGTCAGTTCACAATGCATCCCAAAGGCGCCTAAGTAACTGTCAATTATATTCATATTTGCGCCGGTCTTTTCCAGTACCAGCGTTTTAATGTCATTGAAATACAAGGATGAGACCTGTTGTTCATATTCCTGCTCTTTTTTCTGATCTTTTTCCAATGATAATTCAACGATAAACGTTGAACCTTCGCCCTCTGTACTGTAAACCGCGATCTCCCCATTCATCATTTCCACCAGACTTTTGACAATCGAAAGGCCCAGCCCAGTACCACCAAAACGACGATTAATGCTGGCATCACCCTGGGCAAAGGGTTCGAAAAGGTTTTTTATCTGTTCATCAGACATGCCAATGCCGGTATCACTAACCGTAAAGGCGAGATGGTAAAAATTGGATTCTCGCGCTACCAATCGGACATCAACCGCGACTTCCCCAGTCATCGTAAACTTGGTGGCATTGTTGATCAGGTTTAGTAAAATCTGTTCAATCCGTTTAGCATCGCCAAAATAACAGTTTGGTATTTTAGGATCCTTACTCAATTTAAAGCCAAGTTGTTGCTCTTCAATTTTATAAGAAACGATGTTAATCACATCCTGAATCACCAGATCCAGATTAAACGCAACACGCTCCAATTCGATTTTCCCAGCTTCAATTTTTGAAAAATCAAGAATGTCATTAATAATACTGAGCATTGTATTGGCCGATTGGGTAATGCGATCTAAATACATCTTCTGGGTCAGGGTTACCTGCGTTTTCTTTACCAGATATGCCATACCGGTAATCGCATTAAGAGGGGTTCTGATTTCATGGGACATCCGTGCCAAAAAACTGGATTTGATATTATTGGCGGCCTCGGCTTCCTGTTTGGCCTGTTCCAGATCCGTCTGAATTTTTTTACGCTTTTCAATTTCTCTTCGCAGTCTCAAAATCCAGTAAATTGAGACCAGCCAGATTAGTATAATCACCCCGCTGGTTATCAGGATCGCCTGATAAATGGGTCCGTAATCTGGTTCCACCGTGGCCCCAACCCACTTACTGTTAATGGCAATCCGCTCTTCCGGCGTAATGGTTGCCAGGGTTTTATCAATAATACCAATCAGCACCGGCCAGTCATTACGCACGCTAAAATATAACCCCTGCTGTTGCTCGGCTTCAAAAGCAACGTATTTCAAATTGGTCAAACCGGTTGAATTAATAAGGTAGTTGGTGGTCGCCAGATTCCCCATAAAAGCCGTTTCTGTGCCGTTGGCAACGGCGGTTAGGGCCGCTTCAACGGAATCGTACAGGCTTAGATTAATCTGCGGGTACTCGGCCAGATAGCTGTGATGGGAGCTATTCTTTTGAACTGCCACCGTTTGCCGATATAAATCTTCAATACTACTGATATTTTCGGTCGACTCTCTGATAACAATAACCCGTTTAAAATAATAATACGGTTCTGAAAATAAAAAATACTGTTCTCTGGCCGACGTTTTAGAAATCGCCGGAAGCATATCGACCTCACCATGAAGGGCTTTTTCATAAGCTTCGGTCCAGGTCAGCCCTTTAATCACTTGCATCTCTAAGCCTGTTTTTTCGCTGATTATTTCAAGATAATCTGAGGTAATACCCTGATAGGTGCCATCGTTATCAAAAAATTCAAAGGGCACAAACATCGGATCAACGCCCAGGCGGATCACCGGATGCTCCTCCATAAAGGCCAGCTCTTCTGCTGTCCAATCGATGCTATCATCACGGGCATAACAAAAAGAAGGGAAACCGATAATCAAGATAAGTAACATGATTAAGCGACCCAATCTTTTCATCACAATGTCTCCACTTCATGGATCTCCTGTATAAATTTACGGGAAATCTCAGCTACCTGCTCTTTAATTTCCAAAAATCCCACCACGATATCAGGATCAAAATGCTTGCCACTTTCGCTTATGATCAAATCAATGCTGTAGTCAAAATCATAAGCCGGTTTATAAATTCGTTTGCTGGTCAGGGCATCATAAACATCAATAATAGCCATCAGACGTCCCGGCAGAGGAATCGCACCCCCCGATAACCCGTTGGGATAACCAGTTCCGTCATATTTTTCATGATGCGCACCGACAATTTCCATCGCCGTTTTGATAAAGCTGGGAACGTCTTCATCACAATAGATTTCGTTTTGCAGCGCGTTGACTCCGTAGTTTACATGTTTTTTCATGATCGTAAACTCATCATCCGTGAGCCTTCCGGGTTTTAATAAAATATTATCGGGAATACCTACCTTGCCGATATCATGGAGAGGCGTGGTGGTTACCAGCTCCTTGACATAGGCTTCGGTGAGGATTTCTTTGTATTTATCCTTCGTTTTTAAATGGTCACAAAGAATTTTCATAATCAATTGAGTTCTGATCGTATGTCTGGATGATTCAACATTGCGAACTTCCAGTAGCCCAACCAGAGCCTGGATAGTAATATCCCGAGTCGCTGCCACCTCTCTGGTTTTCTTTAAAACCATGGCATCCAGCCGCTCATTATCCTGCTCAATCATTTTTTGAACCTGTTTTAATTTGATATGAATATTAATCCGAATCAGCAGCGACTGAATATTGAGTGGTTTTCTGATATAGTCAACCGCCCCTAATTCCAAGCCTTTGACCTCATTGTCAATCTCGTCATAGTTTGTCAGAATAATGGTGCGGATCTTTCGAAACTCCGGATTTTTCTGCATTGCTTCTAGCACTTCAAAACCATTCATTCTGGGCATGTTTAAATCAAGAATCACCAGATCGATATCCGGGTTTTTTTCAATCAACGCCATGGCATCCAATCCATCACAGGCGGTCAGCGTATGATAATCCGCTAACATGGTGCTGATAATCAGCCGATCCGTGGTTGAATCATCCACAATCAATATCTTTGTGCTCATTGTTCCCCCCCTAAGCTTTTTTTGATTGATTCCTTGATAACTATTTATTTCATTTCATCATAATGATGCTTGTTTTTTTCAGTTCAAACTAATATTCTTAATTTACCCCGTCTCCCCACGCTTAAACGGTGACTTAAAAAAGTTTCAAAATCCAATTAGATTTTGAAACTTTTTTAATGTGCTTTTATTATAAGGTAAGCGGATTAAAACACGCCAACAGTACCACTTTTTAGTTATGCCTGTGATGATTTAAATTACCCAATCAAAGGCTGCCATGGACTGTTCCTTTGTTTCATGTCCAGAAAAATGGAGTTCTGGTGTTTTTATGCTAACTTTTGTCCCTTCCAGCACTGATTTTGTAATAAATACATTACTGCCAATGACAACCCCTTTTCCAACAACCGTCTCGCCCCCCAAAATGGAGGCCCCTGAGTAAACGGTCACCTCATCTTCCAGACAGGGATGGCGTCGCACCCCTCTTAATTTTTGTCCACCTCGGGTTGAGAGTGCCCCCAGGGTCACACCCTGATAAATTTTTACATGCTCACCAATAATGGCGGTTTCCCCAATAACCACGCCAGTGCCATGATCAATGAAAAAATACTTACCGATGGTGGCCCCGGGATGGATGTCAATACCAGTAATATTATGAGCGTATTCACTCATAATTCTGGGGATCAGTGGCACCGAGAGTTTGTAAAGTTCATGAGCGAGGCGGTGAATGCTGATAGCAAAAACGCCCGGATAACAAAACACAATTTCATCTTTACTCTTTGCGGCAGGATCTCCATCAAAGGCGGCAATCACATCGGTTGCCAGAAACTCCCGGATCTGAGGGATTTTGCTCATAAATTCGTAGCAGATTCTTTCCGCTTCCAGTCGATAATGTTCTTCATCCCGATTTTCTGCTCCCCTGGCCTGATGCTTAAGTGCCAGGGCAAACTGTTTGGTCAGACTTTCAATAATACAGACCAATAACTCTCCAATGTGATAATCCTGTATTTCTCTGCGAAAATTAGTTCTACCAAAATAACTGGGGAAAACAAGCTGCCGCAACGCTTTTGTTGTATCGATAATCACACTTCGATTGGGTAAAAAGCCTAAATCATGGGGCGCTATATAACATTCCTTTTTATAACTCTCTGAAATACTGTCTACCAGGGCGCCTATTTTTGTTTTATATTCGTTACTCATGACGTTACCTTCTCTTTTCTCTTATTTTTGTTCTTTTGAATCGATCATTAAACCAAATTAAGTTTCCTTAAAAATTTATCTTTATTATACTACAAAATCCATCTAAGTCTGGAAAAACAACAAGGATTAACCCCTTTAAATTCTAGGGGTTAATCCTCGGTTTTATTCCTTACCTGGTAGTTAGTACCTATATACCGCAGCAAGATCGCTTTGGGTTGGCATCTCTTCCTTTTCTAAAATCAACACCTCACCGCCCCGGCTCAGAACCACCTCAGCCATGTCATCGTAGACATCCCCGACTCGGGGGTTCTCAATTTTGCCCTGGACGATAGTGCCCTGGTTGGGATCAAAAAGTCCCGGATGAACGGTGTTTTCCTCCAGGTATAGGGTGGCGACCCGACCTTCGGCAATGGCTCTACCAATTTGGACCAAATCATCGGACCCCAAGTCCTTGGCGTGAGCTTCGGTAAAAATGTCCATTCGTTCTTTTAATTCCTTTTTAAACAGTTCCTTCATCACACTTTGGATTTTTTCTTGAAAACTCTTTTTATCCAGTGACACGCCATCAATTTTTATCCCGTGATCAATCAGATAATTATTCTTTGACAGCTTTCTGAATTCACCCTGATGTTCATCTAACCCCACCAGGATCAGTGGTATCTTATATGTATGGGAATACTGTTCTAGAATAAAGGCATCAACATAACGGAAAAATTTTTCCTGATCAACCTTCCGCTCATCTTTGGCACCGCCATGGCCATGATACATCGCTTGGTCTCCACCAATACTGGCCACGGAAAGATGAGGAGCGGTTTTTTCTGTTCCCAAAACCCCTTCCATGGTTGAGTCTTGTTCTGCCACCGGTATTTCATGGATTCCATAGCGATCAGCTTCATAGAGGATAAAATTATCCCGATTGAGTCCTAACACGTGATAATGACCATAAGATTGAAAACTCCTTAAGATCGGTTTTATATAATAGCTGTCTGACACAATTGCCAGGCTTTTTGTTTTTACTGGCAGCTTATAGACAATGCATTCTTCTTCATCACCCAGAATTGCCAAACTTTCAGTGGCACCTTCCCAGAACAATGCATCCTCCTCCATTTCTTTAAACAGCAAAAACAACTCTTTAAATCCTTTGAATTCCTTGTCTTTTAACGAAGCCTGGACTTCTTTGACGAGATTTTTAAAACGGATGGGATTTTCCAGACGATCCGGTTTCTTTATGTTTGTTTCCACATAGATGGAAATAACCGGCCTCTTTCCTTTTTCCATCATGGGATGGGGAAATTCTCTAATGATTTGATAGTTCATCTACAAATCCTCCTCTCTGATTTATAAAGTATTTACCCGTTTTTTTTACTAAATCACACTTTTTTTCTTCGCTGCTAAATAAGCACGGCCCTTACAAGTGATAACATGTCTCTTAAACCTTCTTAATTTTAAAGACTGTTATCTTTTCTCGATTTATTAAACACAAAAAAAGAAGGCGCGTTTTCCTCACCTTCTTTTTTTGTAATTATATTTTAGCACGTCTTTTTTTAAGCATTGACTCTAAGATAACGGTTTTTAGCTGAACTTTTATAAGTTCAGGAAATATTGCTCATCTAAAATAAATACTGGCGAGCCGTCCTTGGAACGCTTCCCTAAAAATAAACTTTCGTGAGATTGATGGGTCACCGAATCCAAGGTGGTTTCCCGATCTTCTTCAATCGGTTCGATAGCAAATACCTCATCTACAGTCAGTCCGATTTCTTTGCTACCTGTGGAATCTTCAAGAACAATGACAACTTCCCGTTTGGTATCTGAATATTCCCTACATAACGAATTAAAAAGGTTAATCATTTTTTTTAATTCGCGGTTTTTGGCTTTGTTAATGGTTTCCGAAGCTTTGTCATATTCGCCCTTATCAACAAGGTTTCGAACCTCAACCCCCACGGCATGTATTTGTTTATGTGGCGCGTCAAATTTTTTCAACAAATGATTTAAGGTCAGGTCATTCGTTTCGAAGTGATCATACCATTTGCCAAAGGCACAGGCATGCGGATCTGTGGTTAGCTTAAACTCACGCTTTTCCAAAACGGAGTTTTCCAGTTCATTAAGCCAGTTGATATGATCTTCCTTTCGGGTTTTCATTAGCATTTTTAATTTTGCAATTTCCTCTTCTACTGTCGGCAGACCGTAAAATTTCCGGGTATCAATAATTGGTACAATTCTCCCCCGTAAATTAACTGCTCCCTTCATGTAGTCGGACATACCTGGCATCCGAATTAAATTTTCGATAATAAAAATGGATTGAATGTACTGACTGGACACACCATAGACACTCTGTTCCAGATTAAAAAGCGCCCATGGGTATGTTGTTGTCTCTAATTCACTCATTGCAGGCCTCCCGATTTATATTGTGTTGATTAAATGTTTATTACAAACTCGTTAAACTCTATGTTAGTTAAACCTGCTTAAATAGTCAAGAAAAAAGATTGTTAATTTTAAGAAAAAAACACCGCTGTCGCTATTGCAAAATAATACCCTAACCCGACTTTGACAAACCCACCAAACAATGCTAAGATTGCCTTATTAAACTGAAAACGTTATATTGTTGCTATTATCCTGACCGAAAAGATTTTTCTGACCGGAAAGGTGCGAAATTGGCAAGTTTATTTGATTTAATATTTTTTATATTTTATTTTAATAAACATCCTAATGCTATTACGCTCTCTTTCCGTCCTTTTTTCGGAAAGAGAGTTTTTTTATCTTTGATTTTGTTGAAATGAGGAAAAAAATGCGAACAGAACACGATTTATTGGGCCAACGGGACGTGCCCGTTGATGCTTACTACGGCATCCATACCGTTCGGGCCCGGGAAAATTTTTCTATCACCGGCATTCCCATTCATAAAGAGTTAGTGGAAGCCCTGGTGGTGATCAAGAAAGCGGCAGCCCTTACCAATATTAGCATTGGTGCCCTGGATGCAAAAAAGGGCGAAGCCATCACGGCAGCCTGTGACGAGATCCTAGCCGGCGCGCTGCGAAGCCAGTTTGTCGTGGATTGTATGCAGGGGGGCGCCGGCACCTCTGCCAATATGAATGTCAACGAGGTGATTGCCAACCGGGCCATTGAGCGCCTGGGCGGACAAAAAGGGGATTATCATTTGATTCATCCCCTGGATCATGTCAATCTTCACCAATCCACCAATGATGTCTTTCCAACGGCGGTACGGATTGCCGCCATCCGACTGTTAAAGCCGGTGGCTGAATCCTTTGCCAACCTGCAATCAGCGCTCCAGGAAAAAGAAGAAGAATTCTCCCGGGTCATCAAAGCCGGACGGACTCAGCTTCAGGATGCGGTACCGGTAACCCTGGGCCAGGAGTTTGGCGCCTGGGCTCAGGCTATTTCCCGGGATCGCTGGCGACTTTACAAAGCCGAAGAACGACTCAGGCAGGTAAACATCGGTGGTACTGCCGTAGGCACCGGATTAAATGCGCCCCGTTCTTACATCTTTACGATGATTGAAAAACTCCGGGATCTCACCGGCATCAGCCTGGCCCGGACCGATTACATGATGGATCCGACCCAGAACTGCGATGTCTTTGTGGAAGTTTCCGGCCTGTTAAAAACCGCCGCCGTCAACCTGTCCAAAATTGCCAATGATCTGCGACTGCTTTCCTCGGGCCCTTACACCGGCATTGGTGAAATCACCTTACCCGCAGCGCAGGCCGGGTCTTCAATTATGCCGGGAAAGGTCAATCCGGTCATTCCTGAGGCTGTCAATCAGGTGGCCTTTCAGATTATCGCCAATGACACCGCGATTACTCTGGCCGCCATGTCGGGGCAATTAGAACTCAATGCCTTCCTGCCAGTGATTGCCAAAAATCTGTTTGAAGAACTTAATCTGCTCGATCACACCCTGCCGATCTTTATTAAACGCTGCATTGAGGGAATCACCGCCAACACGCAAACCTGTCGGGAACATCTGGAAAACAGTACCGTGATGCTCACTGCCCTCACGCCCATTCTCGGGTATGACAAGGGCACCGAAGCGGCCCTGATATTAAAAGAAACGGGACAATCCATTCGCGATATTATCCTTGAAAAAAATTGGATGACCGCGGCTGAACTCGAGGCCCTTTTAAAACCGGAACGACTGACCTCACCCAGTACAGATAAAAAGCACTGATCGAAAGGAAATAAAAAGTTATGAATGTGAATAGCATGAATGAAACCCCCATGTCCAGCCGGATGGCGATTGGTCTTTTTGGCAAACGAAATGCTGGAAAGTCTTCGCTGATCAATGCCCTCACCGACCAATCGGTGGCGGTTATTTCGGATGTGGCCGGAACCACCACTGACCCGGTTTACAAAACCATGGAACTGCTGCCGATTGGCCCGGTCGTCTTTATTGACACCGCCGGTCTGGACGACACCGGAGAACTGGGGATGTTGCGAATTGAAAAAACCTACGAGGTGCTCAGGAAATGTCATTTTGCCATTGTGGTCGCTGATATTGAAACCGGCATTACTGAATTTGAAGAAGAATTTATTGACCAGTTAATTAAGCGAAAAATCCCCAGCGTTTTTGTGCTTAATAAAGCCGATAAGGGTTGTCCTGCTCCTGAAGAAATTGAAGCTTTGAAAAAAACACTTAAAATCCCCTTATCCTTTACCAGTGTTTATAATGGTAGCGGGATTAAAGCCGTTAAGCAAATGATCATCGACCACGCCAACTATGAAGATGTCGAACCAGCGCTGGTTGGGGATCTGATCGAATCCGGTGATATGGTGGTACTGGTTACCCCGATCGACAAATCCGCTCCCAAAGGCCGACTGATTCTGCCCCAGCAGCAAACCATCCGGGACATCCTTGAAAAAGATGCGGTGGCCATGATCACCAAGGAACACGAGCTAAAACACACCCTGGAAAACCTGGCTAAGCCTCCAGCTCTTGTCATCACTGATTCCCAGGCCTTTCTGAAGGTCTCGGCCGACACCCCAGCCGATATACCGCTGACCTCCTTTTCGATCCTGTTTGCCCGCCAAAAAACGGATCTGGCCGAAATGGTTAAGGGGATCAAACGGATTGAACAATTAGCCCCCGGGGATAAGGTGCTGATCGTCGAAGGCTGTACCCATCACCGCCAGGCCGATGATATTGGCAAGGTCAAAATCCCTCGCTGGATCCGCCAGATTACCGGCTGTGATATTGAATTTCACTGGGCTTCGGGCGCTCATTATCCCAAGGATATTGGCGAATATGCGGTTATTGTCCACTGCGGCGGCTGTATGCTCAACCGCCGGGAAATGCAGTACCGGGTTCACACCGCCAGAAATAAAGGGGTTCACATCACCAACTACGGGATGCTGATTGCCTATGTACAGGGCATCTTAAGCCGAGCTCTGGAGCCCTTCCCGGCCGCCAAACTGGCCTTGGAAGAAAATCAGTTAAACTGAATAAACCGACATCCTGATGCCTTAATCAGGATGTCGACCCATTTTGTCGCAGCACCGCTGCCATCTCATCTGCCGGCAATGGATGATAGTAATAGAAGCCCTGTATCGTGTCACACTGATTTTCTTTTAGAAAATTAACCTGTTCTTCGGTTTCAGCTCCTTCGGCAATTACATTTATTCCCAGATTTTTAGCCAGCTGGATAATTGTATTGACGATCGCCTGATCTTTTTCATTTCCGACGACGCCATCAATAAACTGCTTATCAATTTTCAGCTGGTCAACGGGAAGTCCTTTTAATCGGCTCAAAGATGAGTATTCGGTGCCGAAATCATCAATGGAAAGATATACCCCCAGCTTTTTTAGCTCGCTTAATATACAAATAACATAGCTAGATTTGTTGATGGCAATGTTTTCGGTCAGCTCCAATTCCAGATGCTTCGGTTTTAAATCGGCTTTTTTTAGAATCTTTTTAATCATGCCAATCAGCATCGGATTTCCAAATTGGCTAGCTGAGATGTTAACAGCGATCCGTACCTGAGGCAGACCACTGTCCTGCCAAGCTTTATTTTGACTGCATCCTGTTTTTAACACCCATTCGCCAATGGGATTAATTAGCCCCGTTTGTTCGGCCAGAGGAATGATCACCTTGGGTAGAATTATCCCCAATTCAGGATGATTCCATCTCAGCAATGCCTCGACGGCGACGATCTTTCCGGTTTGCAAACAAACCTGTGGTTGATAGTAAACCTGCAATTCCTTATTTTCCAAGGCATAATACAAATTGCTGGTGAGCTTATTTCTTAACTTCACTTCTTCTTTAATCAGTAATGAACATAATACATAATTGTTTTTTCCCTTTTCTTTCGCCTTATACATGGCAATATCGGCATTTTTTATCAATTCTTCCGTCGTTTCTCCATCCTTCGGATAAATCGCAACACCGGCATTAGCAGAGATATAGAATTCCTGGCCATTGACGATAAAGGCATGCTTAAATAAACCGGTCATCCGGCTGGTTACCTTTACGACCTCCTTTTCGCGGGAAATATTACTTAGCATGATTAAAAATCCGTCTCCCTCAAAACGACAAACCGTATCGGTTTGCTTTATTGATCGGACCAACTTCTGACTAACCTGAACCAAAAGCTCACTGCTGCCCTCATGGCCCATGATATCATTGACGGTTTTAAAGCTATCAATATCCAAATAGATGATTCCGATCATTTTTTCTGTTTTTTGGGCTATTTCAATTTGCTCTGCAACACGTTCCCCAAAGAGTAACCGGTTAGGCCTTCCCGTTAGCTGATCATAGTAGGCGAGATAGGCAATCTCTTTTTCTGACTCAATCTTTAACATCGCGTCAGCTAAAAGATTGGCGATAATTTCCAGTAGATCCTTATGCTTGTCGCTAATCGTTTTCTCTTCTTTATCGATACTAAAGGCCAAAAACCCCCGGACATCGCCCTTGTAGGCAATGGGGATGGCTATGGTCACATTGCTGCAATAGTGTAAATCCTGATCATCGTCATTTTTTTCTCCCGGCTTACTTTCTTTATCAAAACGATAAGCGACTTTATTGGCCAATATTTCACTAATCCAGTCCGGAGCATCCGCTACGGCCATATCCTGATGTTTTTTTTTGTGAGACCCAAGCCCTTCTCTTCGCCACTCACTCTTGCAGTTGAACCTTTTTTTATCCTCACTAAAAAAGCATCGGCAGGCCCGATCTACGTCAAAAATATCGCCGCTTTTAGCCAACCATTTATCGGTTATCACATCAAAATTTTCTTTATTAACATTCAAAAAATCGGTGGATACCTGGGCGACCATTTTTTGAATCTTAATTTGTTCAGTATTCTCTTTCAAACGCTTAACGTATAAATCGTTGACAAAAAAGGCGACCCAAATCCCGATGCCAAACAGACCGATTCTAACGATATGATCCTTGCTATCAATATTCACAATCACCTGGGGATTGATGATAAATACCAGAATCTGAGTTAAAAATATTGATACGGTAATCCCGACGATGGCAATACGATTATTAAATACAAGGGCAATCAAAATCAGGATAAAGGGAAATGCCCAGATCGTCATACTGGCTGAACTGATAAACCGGAGCGTGATCACCGGAATGACAGCTACCAGAATCGCCAGAATAATCTTATTCTGATACTTCTTCACTATCGCCATCCGTTGAATGATCTGAACGGCCAGTCCGATAATCAAAAGCAGGCTGCTGAATTGCAAAATTACCGTGAGATCGCCGCGTTTTTCCAAAAAATACTGAGAAATGATATTTAAAAAGCTGCCCGCAATAAAGGCCCCGGTCAGATAATCATAGATTTTTTTACGTGAAGCTGTATTTAAAATTATTTCGTCCTTGCTAAATGCCTTCATTTTCACCCATCCGTATTTTTTTATTGAATAAAAAATACCAGGCGTCACGATGTACATGATATTTGGAATCAACTGAAAAACAGCGATGGTCAAAAATAGTTGACTAAACACCTCTAAAATAATGCCTATTCCAAGCGAAACGAAAAAACACAGCAAGATAAATCGTCCCTGTTTTTTATTGTGCTGATTTTGGGTGTTTTTTGTCCAGTCAGCTAATAGCACCAGCCCCACCAGGATGCAGCCAAAGTAGTATAGGTTATAAAACTGATCCCAGATATTATTTCCCAAATGATTGATCCAGCCAAAGGACGTACTTACTAAGTTATACTGAATAATGGCTAAGTTCCGGGACAGCGCAAAAACGTAAATTATTACCGCCGCCGGTATATAGATCAGAAAATAAAGCCACCCCTGTTTTAACAACTTATTCCGGTGAGTCAGAATTAACAAATAATGCAGGAGAATTCCCGGAAAGGTTCCCCAGCCCAATGCCGAAACCCGCCGCCAGAATAAACAGGTCTCATGATCCGGAGCCGAAACAGCCAGAGCAAAACCAATAGCCCAGACACTCATAAAAGTACACAATACAAAAAAAAGTCGATAACTTTTTTCTTTTGAATTATTCAAAACAACATAGCTGCCAAAAAAACCATAGCTGCAACCAAGCATGAAAAATATAAACGAAATCAGTAATGGTAATGCTTCCACAATTGCTCCTTTCCTATGACAAGATTTTGATCACAAGAATTAAGATGTCGCTGTATTTTTGATTCATACCCATAAATTTTCTAATCTTTCAAATATCTGCTCATCTGACTTGGTCTTAAATATTTAACATGTTCCAAACCTTCTTCGTGATTTTTTGGTGTACACTCAACTTGAAACTGCAAAACATAAAATAGATTTTATGGAGGTTTTTTATGCCAAAAACGTATGTACTTGATACCAATGTATTGATTCAATCCCCCCATGCGCTGTTCGCCTTTGAGGATAACCGAATTGTGCTGCCCATTGCCGTGCTGGAAGATTTAGACAAACTTAAAAACGAGGACGGTGAGCGGGGCGCCAACTCCCGACAGTCCATCCGCTTTTTGGAGCAATTGCGACAAAGGGGTAATTTGTTTGAAGGCGTCAGTCTGGACAATGGCGGAACAGTTAAGATCGAAGCAAATTTCGCTTCAATTGATCTTCCTTATGGTTTTCAGAGCAACTCCAATGATAACCGGATTTTAAAAGTCTGCAAGGGTCTCATTAATCAGGACGAGCCGGTAACTCTAATCACAAAAGATATTCTCCTCCGCTTAAAGTCCCAGATGCTTTCGATCCCCACCGAGGATTTCACCGCCGAACAATCCCCTCTTTTGCAGGACCAATACACCGGACGCATGGAGGTGTATGTCCCAGACGAAAAAATGGAAGATTTAAAGAAAAAAGGAATCGCCATTGAAAATTTATATTATCTGGATGCCCATAAAAATAAAACGGCTGTTGTCCCTGAATATAATCAGTTTTTTATTATCCATTCTGATATCAATGAAAGAAAAACCCTTCTTGGCCGATATAACGGCAAAAAGATTGTTGGTTTAAAAAGCCAGAATCAGGAACCTTTTGGGGTAAAACCTAAAAATGTCGGCCAGCGTTTTTTACAGGAAGCCCTGATGCAGGACGCCGAAACCGCACCACTGGTCATTGTGAAGGGCACTGCTGGAACGGCGAAAACCTTCTATTCTCTGGCTGTCGGTCTCCATCAAACCTTAGACCCGGATTTTACGGGCTATCGCAAGATATTAGTAACCCGACCCAATGTTCAATTTGATGATGAAATTGGCTTTCTTCCCGGCAATGAGCAGGAGAAAATTGCTCCGCTTCTCCGCCCCATTATTGATAATCTGGAAGTTCTGATGGATCGCAGTGACAAATCCCGGTTCCAGAATGAAATCGAAATGCGAAAAAAAATTGAAGAGCTTTTTGAACGCGGCATTATTACCGCCGAAGCGATGAATTTCATCCGGGGCCGCTCCATTACTCACACCTACCTGATTATCGATGAAGCCCAGAACCTCACCCCCAAACAAGTTAAAGGAATTATAACCCGTGTCGGCAAGGGTACCAAAGTGATTTTACTCGGTGACCCACAACAGATCGACCACCCTTTACTGGATGAAAAAACCAATGGTTTAAGCTATGCTTCTGACCGAATGAAGGGCAGTCCCCTGTGTTTCCAATTGACCATGCATGCTGATGAGTGTTTACGTTCGGCACTAGCATTTGATGCAACTCAACGCATGTAAAACAACAGCTGTAAAAAACGGGAGGTGAGGTAGTCAAGCGTTGACTACCTCACCTCCCTTATTATTTAACCGAAAATGACCGGCTCGTTTTTTTTAATAAATCCCATAAAACTCTTCCATCGTTTTGCCACTGTTGTAAATGGTGGTTGCCACCGGAACACCCAGGTAGCGGAGATGCCAGGGTTCATAAGCATACCCGGTAATATGGGTTTTTCCCTGGGGATAGCGAACAATAAACCCATATTCATGGGCGTGGTCTCTAACAAACTGACCTTCTGCTGTGGCACCAAAGCCTTCCACCAGATCAAAGGAAACGGTTGCCGATGTGACATCCATGGCGAGTCCCAATTGATGCTCACTCATTCCCGGCCGGGCACTGAGCAGTTCCGCCCCGGCCACCCCATACGTCTCCAGATGCCATTGATAAAGGGATGCCTGGGTCGCATAGGAGCGATACCCGGAAGAACAGTAGAGGGTTAATCCTTGAGCACTGGCGCCATTAAAAAGCTTTATTAAATGCTGGGCGGCCTCAGCCCGGAGCTGGGTATCCCGGGTGGATGGCAAACTAACCCAGACCAGATCATCCGGAACATAATCCTGGGAGAGACTGTGGTTTTTATTAACCAACTGGGTCATCGAACCCAAGGCATTTTCTAAATTTTTGGGGCCACCTGATCCTTTTAGTTGGACCAGAATCCGAATCCCCTCCAATCTCAGGCCCAGACCTTCGGTTCCCGCACTTTCGCCATTCATCACCCAGGGCATCCATCCAAAACCTTCCACATAGGCGGCGTAATAAACTTCAAAAAGATCGGCATTGGCACCGGTCAACTGGATTTGAATGCCCTCCAGACGGAGACCCTGATTCGAAGTCCCACTCATTTCGCCATCCTGTTTGAAGCCCTGCCAGCCGACATTCTGGACATGGGTTTGATATTTTATCCCGACATTACTTTCAGAATTATCATTTTTAATTTCAATCGCTTCCAGGCGAAGATTCTGGCCGGTGGTTCCGCTTAGTTCACCATTTTGTTTAAAGCCCTCCCAACCAATGTTCTGGATATGGGTCTGATAGGTCATTTGGAGATTTGTGGTAACAAACGGACGGTCTGCTGCGCCCGGTGCCGGATCACCTTTCGGAACAACCATGATTTTAATCCCCTCCAGCCGAAAGCCAAATCCTTCGGTTCCGGCACTGCTACCATTTTTGGCCCAATCCAGCCAGCCAAAATTCTGGGCGTGAACCTGATAGTAAAGATCGTAATTCGCAGCATCAACCCCGGTCAGTCGGATTTTGATAGCTTCCAGACGAAGGGCCTGACCGGAGGTCCCGCTCATGGACCCATTTTTTACATAATTCTGCCAACCGATATTCTCCACATGGGTGGTATATTCCACCCCCACATCCGCGGTGATATTTTCCAGCTTCACTTCAATCCCCTCTAAACGAAGTCCCTGACCTTCTGTTCCGCTCATCACGCCATTGCTGACAAAACTCTGCCATCCGACATTCTGGACATGGGTGCGATAGGAACAGCCTATCGTAGCACTTGCCGCGGGCTCTGAAGTCGTCGCCTGACCCTGCGAATCCGAATTGATAGCGTTTTCATCATGTGCCGTACGATCCTCCGCTTTAACGCTACTTAACAGCGGCGTCATCCCCATTAATAAAGCCAGACAGAATAAACCAATCCATACGATTCTAATTGACCTTAATTTTAACATTTCATTCAACCTTTCTTTTATCGATCACATGTCATCTCATAAAAAACCATTCTCATAATTTATTCTATCATAAATTATGAGAATGGTCAGATAATTTGTTTTTTACTTGAATCATGTCTGCTGGACTTATTAGCTGCTCTTTTCGGGTTGTTCGCTCGTGCTTTTACCCGGGGCGCTCTGCTTTTCTGAAATGAACAATCCCAATAGCGTCAGTGTAATGCCCAGAACAGCCATTCCGGTAAGTTTTTCCTGCAAGACAATCACCGATGTTGCCACGGTGATTACCGGCACCAGATAAATATAAACTGCGGTCTTCGTGGCACCCAGCCGCTTGACCGCGAGACTCCAGGTGACAAAGCAAAGTGCTGACGCCAGTAATCCCAAAAATAACATATTAAAAAGATAAACCGGTTGGGCAAATGGTTTAAAACTCCAATTGAAATTAAAAAAAGGCAGGGCTGGCATCATAAATAATATCCCGTAAAAAAAGATCCGCCGGGTGGTTTGAATGGGGTGATAACCAAAACCACTTATCTTCCTGGTGAGCACCGAATAAACTGCCCACACCCCGGCCGCCAGTACCGCCAGCAAATCACCAATGGGATTGAGTTGCAGCACCATGATCCCATTAAAGCTGATCAGAAAAATTCCCATGATGGCAGCAATAAAGCCGATGAAAAAATTCAGGCTCAATTTTTCGCCAGCCAAAAACAAATGGGCCAAAATAGCCGTGAAAAAGGGTGCAATCGAAATAATCACCCCGACGTTGGATGCATAGGTATAGGTGAGGGCAATGTTTTCAAGCAAAAAATAAAGCGTTACCCCACACAGACCGGCGCCCATCAAAAGAACTTCCTCAGACCTGCTGCGAATGCCCATTCGTTGCGGATAGACAAGGGTCAGGGCGATATACCCAATGGCGAATCGAAAAACCAGAATCTCGATGGGCGTAAAGACATCGAGTAAAATCTTTGTCGAAACAAAGGTTATCCCCCAGATAAAAATGGTAAACGCCGCAGCCAGATGGCCACTCAGTCGGTGTTCACGCATCAATTTTTACTCCCTTCGTCCCCATCTTTACCTTTCCAGATTTTTGAATTAGGGTTTGTAAAGTATTCGGGATAAAAATTTTCTGATATTGTTTGGGGGTAATTCCGATAAATTCTTTGAAAAAATTGGAGAAGTGACTCTGATCCGAAAAGCCCGTCTGGTGGGCTATTTCAATCGGTTCCACCCCATTTTCCAGCAAGTGCTTAGCCTGATTGATGCGTACTGTCTCCAGATATCGATAGGGTGTGATTCCCTTTGTTTTTGTAAACGCCCGTACCAGATAATATTTGCCGCATCCGATTAAGGCACATAAATCATCTAATGAGATCCGCTCCTTAAAATGTTCTTCCAGGTAATCACAGATCGTTTCAATGTCTTCATTGATTTTCACCCGATCACGATCTGATTCCCAGTTTCCATATTCTTCCACCAGTTGTTCAATCAAAAATAGAAAGGCTTCGTCCTTGTTAAATTCTTTTTCTTCCAGCATCAACATTTGATGCAGTTCCGCTAGTGCCTTTACCTGCTCGCACCGACATACCACCGGCTGTTTAAAATAAAGCGTATCCTGCTTCCCGGTAATTTCTAATACCACGTCCCTCATTATTTCCGGTTTGATGTTGATGCACCGGTAGTCCAGGGGGGTTTCATCAATCGGTTCGCAAAAATGGTTGTCGTAGGGATTAAAAAGTAATAAATCTCCCGGACCGACCCGGTATTCTTTGTTCTTACAGGACAGTTTTCGCTGTCCACTTTCAATAAAGCCAATCACATAATGCTCATGAAAGTGATTGGGGAATTTTTGAATAATGCCTTTTAGTCGAAAGGCTTCTATTTTCAGGGTGTGATCATAACGCACGATCCGTTCTTCATGGTGTTTCATCACGCTACCTCCGTTTCTATCCCAGTGTAACATTGATCTGATTTAATCTCTTGGATGATATTGCAGTTACGAAAAAAAACAGGAAATTACTTTCCTGCGTAAAGGTTCATTCTTTTGCCTCTGACAAAGCCAATCAGGGTGAGATTAAACTGGCGGGCCAGTAAAACAGCTTCATCGGTGGGGGCTGAATGAGAAGCAATCACCGGGATTCGGCTTCTGATCGCTTTTATGACCATATCCGAGGGAATCCGACCGGTGGTAAAGAGGATCGCCTCACCAAGGTTTTGTTCTGCCATTACGGCCTGGCCGATGGCTTTATCCACCGCATTGTGGCGGCCAATATCTTCACAGATAAAAGCCAGTTCCCCAGCTATACTCATGGCACAGCAGTGGGTTCCGCCGGTTTCGGCAAATAGTCCGGCATTTTGGTTACAGGCATTAGCCAACATCAACACTGTTTCGTGGGACCAGTCATGGACCGGCAAGGGAAGCAGGCTTTTTTTATAAGCAGCCTGACGGATTTTTTGGTTATTGCCACAAGAAATCGAGTTGCTGCCAGTGTCATGGCTAATTTCTGGTAATACCAGCGGTTTGTTTAGCTGGACCTTAACGCGCTCCCCACTTTCGCAGACATAAATAAATTCAATTTCAGCAAAGTTTTCAATGTAGCCCTCACTGAGGAGAAACCCCATCACCAGGGCATCCAGTTTTTCTGGCGTGCAAACCAGCTTAAAGGCCAATTGATCGTTGATATAGGCGTTTAGATGATGTTCTACAATCACCAGATCAGTCATTTTTTCACCGATCAACTGATGATCTGCCTGTAGCCGTAATCGTTCGATTGAAAAATCTTCTTTTAAATTTAAACTGTGGGTTTCATTGATTATTTTCATCGCGCTTCTTTCTCCACTTTTTTACTATATACAATCGAGTATATCATCCACTTTCACGGAAAGTTGAATCTTAAACAAGGTTTCACTGTCAGATAAATCAAGATCGGTTATTTCAATGATCCGATTAATCCGATATTTCAGGGTATTATAGTGAATATGCAGACTTTTAGCCGTCAGGGTGGTGTCCTGATTATGATTTATATAGGCAACCAGGGTTTTTAAAAAACTGCTGCCTTTTTTCTCATCCAATTCTTTTAGTGCTCTTACCACCGGATGGATTAAATTCTTAATGTTTGTCTCACCTCTGAAGCTGAGGATCATATGGGGAATAATCAGTTCGTCATAACTTCTGATTCGACCCGGCTTCTTTAGCTGATCCCCTAAATTCAGCGCGTTGTGCGCCTGTTTATAGTGTTCACAAAAATCATAAAGATGATAAAATATTTTGCTGATCCCGGCAGTACAGTCATTTTCTTCCAGTAAACTCTCAAAAGAAGCCATTTCCCGTTCATTCTGGATTTCTTCGGTCATCGTGTCAAGCAAAATCACCAATTGTCCATTGTAAATGATCACCGTTTGACGATTAAAGAAATTCTGATAGATCCGTTTTAAATAATACAGGCGATCGTTGGTATTCTGGCGATTATCAATGCGAATGACCAGAGCGAAGAGATTTTTATAGAGCTTCAACCCATAGATTCTTTCCCGTTCCTCAATGGCCCTGTGATCATACATTTTCTGATTCAAAAGGGCAATCAAGAAGGTATCACTAAGTGAACTTGCGACATGACTGCTACCACTTATGTGCGCCATCGTCATGGCCACCGCATGACACAGCATAATTAAAATTTCCTCATCACTTTCGCTAATCGGATGATGATATTCCAACAGTTTGAGATATGCCAGCGGGCGATTATTGTCTAAAACCCGGCCAACCAATTGGCGATGGTTTAACAGACCGGTTTCCCAGATGACCAGCACCGTATCCCCCTCAAGCATGTCCGTTTGAGAGTCGTCGGTCATCACTGAGCGGGCGTACTCTTTATTGACATATCCCTTAGAAAGGGTCCATTCCCAGAGCGGTTCATTTTCAATGTTATTACCTCCGGAATGGGCAATAAAACAAAGTGAAACGTCCACCAGAAGTAACGGATTACAAAGCATCTGGTAGCCCAGATCGAGTAGTTGCTGGATGGTTGCGCCTTTCTGGCAAGCCTTTAGAATTTTTATTGAGCTGTCACCAACCCGATACTGATCCTCAAATAATTGTCTTATCTGTCTGACCACACGTTCCGGTTCCCACTCTTTATCGACCAGAATGGCATTGTTTTCGCGGAGTTGTTTTTCGTCCAGCGGCTCATTCTCAATGATGATAAAGTAATTCTTATTCCCCAGTGGCCGTCGGTAAATTTCTGACCCTTTTAGAACATAGACCTCGTCAGGCGATAAATCTGTGAGCTGCTCCGTAAAATAGTCAACGCCTTTAATCTCAATGTTTTCGCCGTCGCCACTACTGATCATTTTAAGGGAACGCCCATTCAAGACCGAAATAATTTTTTTAAGTGTTACTGCCATCAGAACCACCTTACTATCTTTTCGAATTTAACCCATTATATCACGAGGTCAAATCCCTGTACATTAAGGTCTTAAATAAAAACCTTTAACCCTGGTCGCATCCATTGATCCCAACCACCTCTTTGTAATCTTTTACAATTTCACCATCTGCTTCTTGTCAGTTTTTACAAGTTTCCTTTGTCGTCAGACTTCTTTCCGATCACTAAAATCTCAAACGCTCACAAAGACGAAAACGCTTGCAACTGATATACTGATAACAAAATAGGACTGACATGTCTTTAACAAAATCAAGGAGGATTTGAGATGGTACAACGATACACGCAATTATGTCCGGTCGCTTTCGGAGCAGGTGCCGTGAGCACAACTGGAGATGTGGCAAAAGAACTGGGATTCTGTAAGGTTTTAGTTGTAACCGATGAAAACGTTGAGAAATTGGGTCATATTCAAAAAGTAGTCGACAGTTTAGAGGCCGCTGGTATTGAGATGATTTTATTTAACCGCAGTGAAATGGACGCACCGGATTACTCTGTTCAAGCCGGGGCCGATCTTGCCAAAGGCGAAGCCGTCGATGGTATCATAGGTATCGGTGGTGGCAGCGTTCTGGATACCGCCAAGGGCATCAGTGTGCTCGCCGCAAATGATATAAACGTCGCCGAAATGCTCGATTACACCCGAAAAATGATGCCACTTGCAAATCCATCGATGAAACTGATTTTAATCCCTACCACTTCCGGTACCGGATCAGAAAGCACCTTTGTTGCCGTCATCAGTGACACAAAAACTCATGAAAAAATCGGCGTCCCTTCACCACCTAGCTTTGCCATTGTCGATCCGGAATTAACCCTGGGTATGCCGAAAGCAATCACCCTTTATACTGGTATGGATGCCTTGTCTCATGTATGTGAAGCCCTGACCAGTATTCAACCCAATCCCCATTCTGATGTACTTTGCTATGACACTATTGAGCGTATTTATAAGTGGTTGCCGGTGGCCGCCGATGAGCCCATGAATCTGGAAGCCCGGGAAAACCTGGCCCTGGCCAGCAATCATGCCGGCATTGCCTTTAATGATGCTATGGTCCATCTTGGTCATGCTATTGCCCACTCCCTGGGTGCAACCTACCACATTCCCCACGGTGTGGCCTGTGCGCTGGTAACACCAGTCATTATTGAACTGACGGCCCCGGTTTATCCTGACAAGATTAAAAAAATCGGTGCCTGTATGGGCCTAACCGTGTCATCAAAAGACCCTCAGGAAATTGGTCTGGCGGTCGCCAATCACCTTCGCACTTTTCAGAAAGAACTGGGCCTGCCAACCCTTACAGAACTTGATCTGACCCGGGAGCAGATTCTTGGCTGTACGGACTATGTCGCCAACGAGGGACTGCGCTTCCTCTGCCCGGTTCCCGTTACCGAAGCGGTAATTACCGAATCCCTGGGCAAGCTTTACGATTCTTATCAATAAATTTCTATCACTTTAAGATTAAAAAAGGAGAACACAATGTCATTTGAAAATCTTTTATCACCAATTAATATTGGCACCCTAAAACTTAGAAACCGGGTAGTCATGGGTGCCATGGGCTCAGGAACAGCCCATGATAACGCTACTGTTTCTGAATGCGAATGCGCCTATTATGCCGAGCGTGCCAAAGGCGGCGCTGGCCTGATTATTACCGAAGTCACCCGGGTCAACAACGAAACCGGGGTGATGATGCCGCGGCAAACCTCGGCAGCCACCGATGACTGCATCCCCGGGCTGACAAAACTGGCCCGAGCCGTTCATTTTTACGATGGTGCCATCTTTATCCAGCTGCACCATCCCGGCCGCCAAACCGATAATATGGCGATCGGCGGACGAGCGACCATTTCCCCCAGCGGCATCAAAAGCATGATGTTACAGTCGGAATGCCGGGAAATGACCAATGCCGAAATCAAAAGCTTTGTTCAGGATTATATCAATGCCGCCGAACGTTGCTACAAAGCCGGGATCGACGGGGTTGAACTCCACAGTGCCCATGGTTACTTGCTCAATCAGTTTATTTCACCGCTGACGAATAAACGAACCGACGAATACGGTGGCAGCACCGAAAACCGTGCTCGCGTTATTAAAGAAATTATTGAAGGTATTCGCAAGCGAGTAGGGCGGGACTACCCGGTGATGCTGCGGATCTCAGCGGATGAATTTCTGCGGGAATCAATGTTCCCCTTTTCCGAAGATGGCCTGCTGCTTGATGAAGCGATAGAAATCTGTAAATATCTGGTCCCCTTTGGTCTGGATGCGATCAATGTCTCCGCTGGTATTTATGAAACTATGAATCAGGCCTGGGAGCCGATTTCTTTTGCTGAAGGCTGGAAGATCTACCTGGCCGAAGCCGTTAAAAAAGCGGTGGATGTACCGGTCTTTGGCGTTGGTGTAATCAGAAACCCTGAGTTTGCCGAAAAAATCATTGCCGAAGGCCGGGTCGACGGGGTTACCATTGCCCGGGGCTTATTGGCCGATCCCGATTGGGTCAATAAGGCTGCCGCTGGGCAAGTCGATGAGATCCGCCGCTGTATTTCCTGTCTGAATTGTATGGACTCGATGATTGAAAATGGGATGAAGGGCGAACCCTTTGCCTGTGCCATCAATGCCCGGGCTGCCCGGGAATGGTTCTACAACGATGACCGCCGCGATGGTGATGGCCGTTTAGTGGTTGTAATCGGCGGCGGGCCAGCGGGAATGGAAGCCGCTAGAAAACTAGCGCAGCGCCAATTCAAGGTCGTCTTATTTGAGAAAAATAGTGAACTGGGCGGGCAGCTCTGCTTAGGCAACAAACCGCCCCACAAAGATAAAATCAACTGGCTGATTGATTATTATAAAACGCAACTCACAAAGCTCGGTGTGGATGTCCGCCTCAATACCCCAGCAACCCATAATGCCATAAGCGCCCTCGATCCTTATGCCGTCTTTGTGGGAACCGGTGCCGAAGCCATTGTTCCCCAATCGATCAAGGGTGTTAAAAAAGCCCATGTCTGTACCAGTTCTGATATTCTTTCCGGGAAGGTAACCTTAACCGGTAAAAAAGTAGCTGTCATCGGCTCTGGCATGACTGGGGTGGAAACGGCTGAACTTTTAGAAACCCAGGACAACGAGGTCTTTGTGGTGGAAATGGCGGATCGCATCGGACCCGATGCCAGCTGGCAGAGTTTCAGCGATGTCCAAGCCCGACTGATGCGCTTCGGCACTGTTTTTATGCCAGCTCACAAACTAGTTGAAATTGAAGATCAGTCCATTAAATTAGAGCAACCAGATGGCCAACATATTGACCTGGCTGTTGATCATGTGGTTCTATCCCTCGGTGTCAAAGCAGATCAGACGCTGGCGGATGAAATCCTCAAGAACTTTGACCGTGTCGAAAAGATTGGTGATGTCGCCCAAGTCGGCCGCATTGCTAATGCCGTGGAAACCGGTTTTGTTGCCGCTTATCATTTAGTTTAATACTTAAATATCACACTATTAGTCTTGATATAAAAATTGGCGAATACCATAAGGTATTCGCCAATTTTTTGTGATTAATATTTTACCGCCGTTTCCTCTGAAACCAGAGCATTTCGCCCGGCATTTTTGGCCTGATACAAAAGCTTTTGAACTACCCATGACTGAAGTCACGGGATTCGATTAGGGCCTGTCGGCCCTTAGACTTTTTCCTGCTTCATGGACAACTGCGGATTGCCAAGTAAAGTGATCAGTCACGCACGGATGCGTCGTCTTAGGTCGTCTCCAGCACCGATTATACTGATTGATCGCAAAGAGATCCGGCAGTACAACCGCACAGTATGGAAAACTCCCATCCCCCGAAGGCGACAGCCTAAAACCATACCCAGGCATCCACCGGCGTTCGACCGGCAGTGAGTTTATTGGTGTTGCTTATTACTTGCAGGATTAAACGGCCAGCAACCGCAGCCCTTCGTTACGGATATTGACGCTGGCATTGTGATCCCGGTCATGAACTGTCCCACAGTGACTGCAGGCCCAGTGGCGTTCGTCCAGGGTCAGCGCCACATATTGATGGCCACAGGCAGAACACAGCCTGGAGGATGCGAAAAAGCGGTTGACTTTGACAAGCCGTCCACCCCGCCAGTCCAGTTTGTAGGCCAGGAAGGTGATGAACTGCCGCCACCCGGCATTGCTGATGGCTTTGGCCAGCTTATGATTTTTTACCATGCCGCGGATGTTCAGGTCTTCCACAACCACCACCTGGTTTTCGTTGGCGATTGTCGTTGACAGCTTGTGATGAAAGTCTTTTCGCTGGTTGGCAATGTGTTCATGGCGTTTGGCCACCTTCGTGCGTTGCTTGTCATAGTTTTTGGATCCCTTTTGACAACGGGCCAGCTGCTGCTGCAGTTTGGCCAGTTTCTTTTCAGCCTGTTTGATATAGGCACCATGGGAATAGTCGGCAAAGTCTTTGCCATCATAGACAACCGCAAAGGTCTTCAGGCCCAGATCAATCCCGACACAGCGATAGTCCGCGGTCAGATCCACCGGCTGGGAAATGGCGACCACTTCCTGAACGGACAGCGATACCGTGTAACCGGTGGCCGTCCGGGTGATGGTGGCGGCCTGGATTTTAAGGGTGCCGTCAAGCAGGGACTGGAGCCGCTTCCGGTTGGTTTTCTTCGGAAACAGGGCTACCAGACCCAGCTTCGGCAGCTTGATTGCCTCCGGCGTGACGGCAATATTGCCATTGGTATATTTGGTCGTGTAGGTTTGTTTGGAACTGTGCTTTTTCTTAAACTTCGGGAAACCACCCCGCTTGGCAAAAAAGCGGTCATAGGCGGCCTGAACCTGTTCACAGGCCGTTTCCAGAGAAAACTTGTCCACCGCTTTCAGATAGGGTTTTTCGTCCTTCAACGCATTCAGTCGATCCTTTTTAAAGGCGGCCACGGATAGCGTCGTCTGATTGGTTTGATAGGCTTCAATCCGGCTTGCCAGATAGCTATTAAAGATCAGCCGGTGACAGCCCAGGGTCTGATTAATCTGAGCAATCTGTTCCAGTGTGGGCAGGATCCGGAAGGTCATACCAAAGCACCGCAGGCGCTTGCCCTCGGCAGCCAGAAGCTTATTCTTTTCTTTGATGGTTAATGATCGCTTCCTGTTCATTGACTTTACTCCATTTTCTGATTCTGAATGTAGCGTTTGATCTGCTCGCCAGTTGTATCACTGACGGTGCCGACATAATAAGATGGATTCCACAAAGCCCCATCCCAGAGCTGCTGTTTTATTTCCGGATGTGCTTTAAAGAGGTGTCGGGCGGATACGCCCTTCAAAGCTTTGATGATATCCGGGATATAGTGTTGGGGCGAGCAGTCGATCAGGATATGCACATAATCAGTCGGAATCGACAGTTCAAGGATGGTAAACTTATTGTCCATGGCGATTTTATTTAACGACTGCCTCAGTGTTTCAATCACACCATCCTTTAGCACCTTCTTTCGATATTTGGTACACCATACAATATGATATTGGATACTATATATGTATCCTCTTCCATGTTTTTCTATCACGATTACACCGTCCTTATTGTTATACTTAATTATAACGCATGTGATAATATACGTCATTAAAAAAACGGCTGTTTAAGCCCTTTTAAAGATATTTCGGGATAGGTAAGTCGCCCTAACTCACGACTGAAGTCACGCGTGTGCGGGCTTAGATTTTATCAAATAAATCGTACTCGTAATCACTGGTATCGCCATTCCTGCCAAAACCAGACCAACTCGCCTTCGCGATACCCCCCGGGTTTTGAGTAACCGATTGATCAGAACCACCATTGCGTATCCCATTGCAAAATAAAGGGCGGCAACCTGAATCTTATACCATAAACCCTTTTGGGTTACCAAAACACTAAATCCAAGTTCCGTATCCACCTCCAGATTAGCATAGTATAAATAATGTGTGGTATTGGATTGAACCATAAAAAAGGTGATTATACAAATGCCTAAAACTGACGTTATCCAAAGCGCACACCAACTACCCGCTTTTTTATTCTGCCTTTTTAATTGTTGGCGGTTGCCAGCTTCCCTCGAGGACTGTCTCCTGAGGGAGATAGATGCGGAGATACAAATGGAAATTATCGGCCGAAATTGGCAGCCAGTTATTTGCTAAGGCAGCGTCTGCTGGCGCCTCGGTTTGCAGCAGCAGATCCAGTGAACCATCGGGATTATAAACAACCGCACTCCGGTCGTTAATACTATAGCGGTTAAGCGGATTATCAATCAGGAAATTATCGCTGTCATAGGCTGTAATTGACCAGAATCCCAACTCGTTAGTGGGCGGTAACTGGTCTTTGTCAAAATGAATGACATAGTTGTTTCTACCATCAAAGGTTTGACCACTACTGTCAGAATTGGTATTGGGGTATATGGCCACTGAAACCGGATTAGCGGCCAATCCATTTAAGGCAATCAGGGCACGATAATCATATTCCGTTGCAAATTCAGCCACTGGTTCACCAAAGAACCGCCAATTATTCATCTGGATAAGAAAATCCTGGGATGCGCTAAAAAGGGTTGTCGGCAAGGCATCGATCATTTTACTCCAATCATCTTCTTTGGCCTCTCCCAGGATGGTGTCATCAAACGCTAGACCTGGCCCCACCCCTACTGTACTGATCTTTTCAATCAGCGGCTGATCAGCACTAGCCGATGGATTCGTAACCATTAACTGATTGGCGGTATTAAAAAACGCTGCCGGCGTCATTTGTAAAACATGTTCGATCGGAATAAAGTTATTGCTTTCGTCATAAGTACCTTTGGCGGGGACATCGGCTTGTCCCGACAAATAATTTTCTAATGGCAGCAGTTGGATGTTATTTTGAATGGCATAAACATTTTCTAAATCTGCTTGGCCATAGCTGAGTACCCGACACAGAATCCAGGTCATATTTGTTGGCATCGCTACCTGGGTCAGGGCCTCTGGAATTTCGCCACTGTAATCGGGACCAGTGATCAGAAAAGCTGTCTGATCGGGGTTATCGCTACCAGAGCCAGTAATTTTCACGGCATTGGTATAGGCATCCATTAGCTCTCCCGAACAAAACCGATCCGTTTTTGGCATTATAAAAACCATCGCCGTATCTGAAAGATCTAAAAATGCCTGAGAATATAGAGTATCCGTATTGATAGTAACGACATCTTTGGCACTGGCATTGGCCAAATTACGACTGTGAAACAGCTGATTGACCGGTGCCTGAGTCGTCGTTGCCTCGACGGTATTGGTCATTTTTTCCATGGTGGCATTCACCAGTACCAACGGGAACGCATAGACATAGGCATCGTAGATGGTCTCCCATTGACTCGATTCTTTCACTTCATTATTACTGACTGTACAACCAGACATAAACATGATGGCAAGAATCAGACCTAGCAACTTTGTAATCTTTTTCACGACAAATCCCCTCTCGATTTTTATTTGAACGCCCCTACAAAAACCAACCCCTAGGATTACTCATTAGCGGGTTTTGACCCGATCCTTGTGAATTGATCGTTTAGATTTATTGTAACCCATTTCACGCCTAAAAGTAAGACCCAAAATATTTATTTTGAGCCTTACTTTATTTTATTCTTTAAAAGCGATACTGATAAGGGAATTGGTCTCCTTCATTGCCAATAAACATCACATAGGATCCGGCCGTCACCGGAACATCTTCAATAGCCGCATACATGGTGTCGTAGGCGACTGTCAACGCTGAATCATAAATCACGACCCGACCACCCTCTGGTAGGGTTATTTCAAAGCTGCCATCAGCGTCGAGTTTTCTGATGGTATTTTCGCCAACACCCGTGCTAGTGATTTTTTCTCCATTCTGAAGACTTGCGACTGCTGCCACTTCCATCAACGTATAACCCATCGCCGTCATCGTTGTTTTACCGTTTTCTTCTTTAATATTTGGTTCAACCAGATCGCGGGCATAGGCCAGATTCATGAAGCCGGTATTTTCATCCTTTAACGGATAGGGTGTATAACCACCATCACTACCGTAGTAAATGTAGCCGGGAAGTTCTGGCAAGCCGCCGGTAGTTACGGAAAACGCATATAGATCAATGGCACTAAGGCTCACTGGAATCCAGGCCTTGCCTTCAAAACGGCTGGTATTGACCGGGTTGTTAGCGGTAATGTCTTCAGCGATAACAATCGAGTAGTCCGCATTACTCAGGGACTGAAGCATCAGTTTTTTCCCAAAGCTTTCTGAGAATGACAACCAATAATCATTTTGCATATCAAAGTATCCATCGCCAATATGGGGATAGCTTACGGCTGTAACAAAGGATTTGCCATCGAATTGCTGATAATCGAGGGTATTGTTTTCGAGATTAAACTCGATTTTAATCGTACTGCCACTGCTTCCATAATATCCGGCAAAGCCTAAGATTTCACTGGGAATCGGTGGTGCCGATGTGGCCTTTATGTCTTTGCTTGCTTCTGCCTGAACGACGCCTTTTTCTTCTAGCATCGTCTGAGTAATGCTCTTGGCAACGCCAGTTACATCAGCTATTCCGGAAAAAATCAGGGCAATCGAAATATTCTCTTCGGGAATCACGTAAAGCTGGGAATTGAACTGGAGGGTTCCTCCGTTTTTACTGATCACATGAACACCCTCTTCGGCAAAGCTGGCAACATCGACCATATCCCAACCCAATCCATAGTTAGTTATCGGCGTTCCCGATGGTACTGTTTCTTTAGCATATTGGGGGCTGATGTACTCGGCAAAGGATTCGGCGGTCATCAGTTTATCGCTCAACAAGGCGTTGCCAAAGCGACATAAATCAGCCGTCGTTGCGGAAATTCCACCGGTTCCCATCAAATTGATAATTTCTGACGGGAGAGCCAACCCATCGTCATTGCTATACTGCCAGGCGATGTTTGCATTTCCTTTCGCAAACGAACAGCTACTATTACGCATACCGGCTTTTGCAAAAATATTTTTATCCATGTACGCCGAATAACTCTGGCCGGACATTTTTTCAATCAGCACCTCAGCCAGGGTAAAACCATCGTTGCAATAAACACTGACCACCCCGGGATTCTCCTTTAATGTACTGTTAGCCAGATAATCCATAAAGTTTGCCAGAAAATCCGGATCTTCGGCTGTTGCAAAGCCATTCGGCATAAACGTCCCCGGTAGCCCTGACGAATGATTGAGTAGCATTCGCACCGTGATATCCTGATATCGGCTGTCTTGCATGGTAAAGTCCGGGAGGTAGTCCACCACTGGTTTGTCCAGCTCAAGCACCCCTTCTTCGACCAGCTGCATAATGGCCGCTCCGGTGAACACCTTGCTGACTGAACCGATATTATATTGGGTACTGGTATCTACAGCCAGCGCCTCCACCCGATTAGCCATGGCAAACCCCTCTTCATAGACAATTTTGCCATTATCCATGATCGCAATGGTCGCACTGGATGCCCCTCTTCCAATAACTTCCTTCCAAATTTCAGTCCGGGCCGTGGCAATTGTTTTTTCATAGCTCTGGTTCTGGCTTTGTGAAGAGGTTGTGGTGCATCCCGACACAAAAACAAGAAATAACAATAAACTGAGGAGAACACCTGCTAATCGTTTTTTTAACATTTTCTTCATCCTTTCAAAAATCATATAGCGTTTTTCACTATTTCTTTTTTTACCCTGATTCAATTGATTTATCAATTATTCTATCATAAAAACTAAGCGAAAAAGCACTGAAATTTTAACCGGCTTGTTAATTTTTTATTTGCAATACGTAATTAAAAAGGAGCCAATCGCTTTGTGTCGATGATTGAGCTTAACCTAAACGAAAATCTATTTCCCGATCTGACTTTAAGCTTCTCTTGATCATTTAGGTTGTTCCCTTTATAATCACTTTTCCTAAGGCACGAATAAATAAATTGATGGGTTAAAAATTTACTGCAAAAATACCAATATCAGGCTATAATAAGTATTAGCTAGACGCATAAATCTTTAAATTCTCTGGAGGTATTTCCATGAAGCTGGATAACGAACAATACCGGATCATTGTCGAGTCATCCCCCAATATGATCTGGCGCGCTGGTACCGATACCTTGTGCAATTACTTTAACACCACCTGGCTGAACTTTTCAGGCAAAACCATGGCAGAAGAAGTCGGAACTGGCTGAGCCGAGGGCGTTCACCCGGAAGACTTTGATATGTGCCTAAAAATATATTTAGACGCCTTTGCCAAGCAGGAATCTTTTGAAATGGAATACCGACTTAAACGCAGCGATGGCGTCTATCGCTGGATTAATGACCGGGGTGTTCCCTATTATCTTAATGATCATGAGTTTGCCGGATACATTGGCAGTTGCATGGATGTAACCGACAAGGTGGAAGGTCAAAAGATGCGGGATCTTGCCCAACGGGACGGTCTGACCCGGATCTACAGTCGTCAATATTTTGAACAGTTGGCCAATATTGAATTTTCCAAAGCCAAACGCTTTCAATCCGATCTTTGTATTGCCATGATCGACATCGATAAATTTAAGTGTATCAACGATACCTATGGCCATCATGCCGGGGATCTGGTGCTAAAAACTGTCGCCCAAACCATTAACGACAGCATCCGGACTTTTGACCTTTTTGGTCGCTATGGTGGGGATGAATTTGTATTGCTGATGCCAAATACGAATTATGCCAAAGCCGCCAGCATCATTTCCCGATTACAAGATAGTTTGGACACCATCGCAATTACTTATAATGACGCCCTTATCCACGTCAGCGCCAGTTTTGGTTTATACCAGATGCATGATGAGGAAATCCTTGAGAAGGTTATCATCGAAGCCGATAAAAAGCTCTACGAAATAAAAGAAAATCTCAAAAATAATCAGGCCAACCGTTCATAGGATTAACCTCTTTTTTAATGCTCAAAAAAGTGGGGAAGAGATTATCTCTTTCCCCACCAATTGAACCTTATACATAATCAAGTTAATTATTTCGTAAACAAATTAATAATTACCAGCAGGATTACCGCTCCCACGCAAGCAACGAAAATACTCCATAAATTAAATCCGGTTACGCCTGTTGCTCCGAAAAAGCTAAATACAAAACCACCGATCATTGCTCCCAAAATTCCGACCACAATATTTTTAATAAGTCCCATCTTTTCATTGTTTTTAGTCAGCATGCTGGCCAGCCAGCCGGCTAAACCGCCAAGTATTATCCAAGTTAAAATTCCCATAAGTTCACTTCCTTTCTTACTTCTATGTACTATTATACCCACTTATTTTAGAATAAATCATGCAACTCGTTGGGTGTCACAGTAAACCTCTTCAACTTCAAAAATAGAGTTTCTTCCTCATTACTTATCTTAAGTATTTTTTCACTTTCACCTGTTTTTTAAAATGCACCTAAGGTTTCAGATGTATAATCACAAACTGTAGACTTTATTTAATACTAACCGCATCTATTAAATGCGTTCATCATTGTTGAGATACTTGTTAGCTCACCAGCCTTCATTGATATTGCGACGTTTCCCTATTCCTTGTTTACCATTTACTTATTGACACGACTAACTATAGAAAGGCACTTTTACTCTTAAGTGATAAAAAACAATGCAAATTAATTCAACCGAAGCACCCTTTTCTGAAGACCTGGATATTAACGGAAATTTGAAAGAGTTTCTCCTGCAACAACAGATTTATCGGGCTGCCATTAAAGAAATTAAAACCAAGCTTGAGATCCTGGATGAAGAATTTCAGGCCAGATATGATCATAATCCGATTCATCACATGGAGTATCGACTAAAAGCACCTCAGAGCATCGCCGAAAAAATGCAAAAAAAAGGGCTGGAGATCACGCCAGAGAATATCCGTAAAAACTTGACTGATATTGCCGGGGTTCGGGTCATCTGTAACTATCTAAATGATATTAACCATATTGCTAACCTGTTAGTCCGTCAAGATGATATTACCCTGGTCCGAAAAAACGACTATATTGCCGAGCCGAAGAAAAATGGCTACCGCAGCCTCCACCTGATTGTTCTGGTGCCGATTTTCCTGGCTGAACGAACTGAATCTGTGCCCGTTGAAATCCAAATTAGAACCATTGCGATGGACTTCTGGGCCAGTCTTGAGCATCACCTCAAATATAAAGCGCATAGCGATATGTCTGAAGGTCTCCGGGAACGGCTTAAATACTGTGCCGAGTCGATTACCCGACTTGATGAGGAAATGCAGATGATTTATGAAGAAATCACCATCGACGACTGCGATCAAAAATAATAAAAGCCGAAGCGATTGCTTCGGTTTTTTATTTATACATTTTTTAAATTTTATTGACATCTCAATTTATCTATGGTATCTTATTTATAATGATTACTGTTTAGAAATCATTGCTCAAAAATGACGTTTGATTATCAAGGCTGGAACGATTCCTTTTCTGACCCTTGACTACTCAAACTGCCTAATTTTAAAATTAATATGGAGGAAAACAAATGTCAAAAACATTGAACAATCTTATGGAGGCCTTTGCCGGAGAATCTCAGGCAAATAGAAAGTACACAGCTTATGCAAAGAAAGCGGAAGCAGATGGAAATATCAATGCTGCTAAATTATTTAAAGCCGCATCTGATGCCGAAACCTTGCATGCCCTGAAGCATTTTGAAGTTGCCGGAAAGATTCATACAACGGCAGAAAACCTTAAAGATGCCGTCGCCGGAGAAACCCATGAGTATACCGAGATGTATCCTGACTTTTTAAAAGAAGCCGAAGCTGAAGGAAATAAAGAGGCGATCAAGACCTTTACCTTTGCTATGAAAGCAGAAGCTGTTCATGCCCGACTGTATCAGGAAGCCCTTGAAAATTTGGATCAAACCGAAGAAGTCTTCTATTATCTGTGTCCATTGTGTGGCAATATTGAAAAAGCAGTACCCGACAAATGCGTCATCTGCGGCGTTCCCGGAACCAGCTTTATTAAATACTAGTATACTAAATCACACCCTAAATCAAATAACCCAACAAATCACCTAACCTGATAAAACCAGAAGAATCTCACTGCCTGATCGGTTGAATTCTTCTGGTCTTTTAGTTTTCCACATTTTTTAGACCAACTGCCTTTTGGCATATTTATAAAAATACGCTTCTTTTTTCATCAGTTCATCATAGGAGCCTTCTTCGACGATATTGCCTTTTTCCAGAACCAGAATCCGGTCGCAATTCATAATCGTACTAAGCCGATGAGCAATAACAATCCGCGTGGCATCGAGATTTTTCATGCTTTCTGAGACAATCTGCTGGGATCGGTTATCCAGGGCGCTGGTGGCTTCATCAAAAAAGATAATCGCCGGACTGGCCGCAATGGCTCTGGCGATCAGCAACTTCTGCCGCTGTCCCCCTGATAGGGTTCCCGCTCCTTCGGCCACCATCGTTTTAAGACCCATGGGCATTTGCCGGATTTCTTCATCCATGCCTACTTTTTTAAGCAATTCCCAGACATCATCTTCGGTTAATTCCTTTTTTGAGCCGGCAATATTCGATAAGATATCCCCGGGGATTAGCTGGCTGTCCTGGAGCACCACCCCCATTTGCTTTCTGATTTCTCGAATATCAACACTTTCCAGATCAAATCCGCCGCAGTAAATACTGCCGCTCGTCGGTTTTTCAAACCCCAGCAGCAAACGTAACAGCGTTGATTTGCCACTACCGGAGGCCCCAACAATGGCCACGTATTCGCCATGTTTGATGTTGAAACAAATATTATCAAGAATCGTTGCGCCGCCCTCATAATAAGAAAAGTACAGATGATTTATTTCGATATCACCCTGAATTATTCCCGGCGTGGTTTTAAAGCTGTCCACTTCCGGAACGCCATTAATGATCGGCTTGGTATTTTCATATTGTGGTACTACACTATTGATCGAAATCAAGGTTTGAACCAATCCCAGCAGGGAGGATATAAAAATCATAAAGGCCGAATTGATGGCCACAAACCCCCCCGAAGAAATGCCGTTCACACTCACGTAGTAATAAATCACGCACATCGAAAGGGTTGGTAAGGCAATCGTTGTAAGCCTAAGTAGTGCCATCAGCTGCCCTCTTTTATACTCCACCTTGCGCTGTTTGGCATACGCCCTCACCCATTTCAAGTAAGACCGGCTTTCCGCCCCAGCTACTCGAATCCGGGAAACCGAGGTGATCAGCTCAAACACCATTCCTGAAATATCATTGGACATCTCCAGAGAAGCCCGCTGGCATTTCATTTGCATTTTTCCGATGACCAGGGTGATTGCCACACTGATGGCAGTTAACCCCATCGCAAGCAAACCAATGGTCGGACTAATCGTAAAGATATATAATCCATTGATAATCGAAAACGAGCTGGTAATGATCATGGTAATCACATTAACTGAAAGGATTTTCTGAATCATCGCAAAGCCGGTGGCCCGCATCGCCAGAGCTCCGGATGAATACTGTTTAAAAAAGGAAGCCGGCAGCGATAGGAGTTTGTCCAACAGTGAATTCTGCAAAATCGATAACTTACCCTGGATTCGAAGGACACTGATGTTTTGAACCATCGTAAACAAGCCGCGACTGATGGCGACTGCCACCAGGATAAACCCCACCACCCAAATCGTCACTGACTGGTTTTGGGGAATCCAAACGTTAAAGGTCTCCTGCATTGCCATTGCCGGTAGCAGCGATAACAGTGCGGTCACCACCGCCAACACCAGGGTCCAGATTAGATCCCGCCGAGAAAACAGTTTTAAGCCCAATTTTACCATGTCAAAAAAAGAAACGGGTTCCTTGGGTAAGGGCGGATAAAAGACGTAGGCTCGGGGAAATTCCGACTCGGCATCCACTTCTTGTGGCTTTTTATCAACGCTCCAACACCGATAGCGGTTGGGGGATTGGGGGATCAGAGCGACCGGCTCTCCTGCTACGGTAAAGGCCAGCATCGGGCCATTGTCGTTTTTATACCAATCCGCTTTTAACTCCACCAGGCGAAAACGAAAACCGGACTCATCAGCAATCAACTTAAACGGATCCCCGCCACTTAGCTTCCGGAGCGGTGGGATTTTTACGGCGATGCCCATCGCTTCGGCGACCTTGATCACTGCCGCAATCAGGGGATTATCATCTGGAGTCGCCGCTGCCTTTTTAGGGGTCAAAACACGATCAAATGCTTTTTTGGCACTGTTATCATACTTTTTGTTGATCTGTCTGATTTCTTCTAATTTTTTTGCCATCTTTTATCCCTCAGTTCTGATCAAACTTGCGTACTCGCCGCTTAAAACCATCAATTCTTCATGGGTTCCCCGCTCTTTGACAACCCCACCGCTTAGCACGATAATCTCATCGCAATCCCGAATCGTCGATAACCGATGGGCTACCAGAATGGTACTGATGCCGCGCTTTTTGATATTTTCACTGACTTCTGCTTCGGTGGCGGTATCTAAGGCACTGGTGGCCTCATCCATGACCAGAATCCGGGGATTTTTGCATAAGGCCCGGGCGATTTCCAGTCGCTGCCGTTGGCCCCCACTTAAGTTTTTTCCGCCTTCGCTTAAGATGTGGTCAAAGGCATTGGGCAGCGCCAGAATATCCTCATAAATACAGGCGTCTTTGGTGGCCTTTATCACATCCTCAACGGCAATGGTTTCATCCCACATGGTAATGTTATCCAGCACCGAGGCTGAATACATCACAATTTCCTGATCCACTGAGCTCATCGTATTGACCCGTAGTTCGGCTGGAATCGCTTTAATATCAATACCATCAATGCGTATTTCGCCGCTCCAGGGCTGATAAAGGGTGGTAATCATTTTAGCAATCGTCGATTTACCGCTTCCCGATGAACCGACCAGGGCAATCGAACCGCCAGCCCGAAGTTTCAGGTTCAAGCCCTCTATAATCGGATCTGAGAGTCGGTTATAGCCAAAGGTTAAATCCCGGATCTCAATCTCACCTTCTAATTGATCACAATCAAAGCCATCGAGTGAAAGCTTTTCTGATTCCAGGGCGATATCTTCGGGATATTTTTCCACATCATCCAAGCGCGCAATATCGGCGATCATCCCCTGCAAGGCGGCACTGGTACTGACCAGCTCGCTCATTGGCTGAGTAAAGCCCGTCATCAGCGTGTTAAAGGCCACAAAAGTACCAATGGTCATCGCTCCCATTAACACGTACTCGCTACCGATGGTAAAGATCAGGGCTGTTAAAATCGAAGTCATCAGGGTGGGTAAAACGGAGATCACGGCTTCCATCCGACCCATACGCTGCTCCACCGCCAGGGTTTCGGCACTGAGTCCGGCGATGCGGGTAAAGAAGTTATCTTCTTCTCCAATCGATTTTATGGTTTCGATCGATTTTAGATTAACCATGATCCAGCCAATCGATTTGCCCTGATACTGGAGTAACACCCGGTTGTTATCGGCATTCTTTTTAGCTGTATATTGCAGCAAGAAAATATTGATCCCGGTGATCACAATGCCGATTAAGGTTAACGCAACATTGTACTGAAAAAGCAGGATTAAATACAAAAATGCAGTAACCAGATTGACCAGAATACGAGCCAGATTGCTTGATAACGCCGTTGCCACGGTATTGATGCTTTGCATCCGGCTATTGATATCCCCGGATTGGCGCTGATTAAAAAACTCTACCGGCAAGCGGAGGACGTGACGAAGATAAGTACCCGCACTGTCAATGGCGATATAGTTCTCCATCCGCACCAGCGCGTTCTCCTTTAACCAGTTGAGAATGGCCTGGAGCACCACCGTGTTTAAGAGGATAAAAATAAAAATCAGGATATCAAATTTTTCGGTATTATCGAGGTAATAATCGACAAATATTTTTGCATAATTGGCAATAATCAGACCGGGAATAACTAACAATACCCCCAACACCAGGGCATAAAGCAAGGGTGAAATACCGGTTTGAGAAAGGCGTTTAAACAGTGCCTTCCAGACATCGGGCTTTTCTCCGGCCTTTTTAAATTCCGGTCCCGGCCGGGACTCAATCACTACCCCAGTAAACATCTGTCCCAGTTCTTCTGGAGTGATTACCCGTTTTCCTGAAGCCGGGTCGCACAAATAAACCTTGTCGTTCTTAAACCCTTCCAGAACAACAAAGTGAATCGGGTAGGAGGCTGACCATTAATTGATCAGCCGACCTCCCACACCACCGTACGTACCGTTCGGTATACGGCGGTTCCAGAGTTTACACGGTTACTTGCAGATAATAATCATAAAAATTGGGATATCCTGCCCGCTTGAGTCGATTATTAGACAGGGTTCTCAGTAAGATTGGGCTATGGGCGGTTCGCCAATAGCCTTTTCTTGTGTTTGCCCACATCCACGCACGTTTTTCGTCCAGTCCCAACTTTTTGAGATTGGTAAAGCGCGTTTTTACTTTCTTCCAGCGTTTCCAGATCACCATCCGGATTCGACTTCTCATCCACTTGTCCAGCTGTTTCAATATATTTTTCATATCCGCCAGCTTGAAATAATTAACCCATCCCCGCACGATTTGCAGCAGTCTTTCTTTTTGCCTCTGGATTCCCATCCCATTACTGCGTCCGGTAATCTGTCGGATTTTATCCTTCAGCTTCTGGATGCTCTGGGGGTGAACTTGCAACCTTCCCTGTTCCTGGTAGATATAGAATCCATATCCGAGGAATTTCACTTTTGCGACGTTGGACACTTTCGTTTTCTCCCGATTAATACGAAGAAACAGTTTCTCTTCGATAAACGGGGCGATGTTCTTAAGGGTTCGTTCGGCCGCTCTCCGGCTCTTGCAGAAAATCATCAGATCATCAGCATACCGGACAAAATGGTGACCCCGGCGTTCCAATTCCTTGTCACATTCATTAAGCATAATATTTCCAAGAATTGGGCTGAGTGGACCGCCCTGCGGCACGCCTTCCTCACTACGCTCGAACACGCCACCTGACATGACGCCTGCGTTCAGAAATTTGTGGATCAGGGAGATGACCCGACCATCTTTGATGGTTTCAGACAGAATCTGAATGAGTCGACTGTGATTGACGGTATCAAAGTACCTTTCCAGATCCATATCGACGACGTATTTATATCCATCGGTGATATTTTTCTGGCTTTGTTTGAGGGCACCCTGAGCGCTGCGTTTGGGTCTGAATCCATAACTGTTGTCTGAGAATTGTTGTTCGAATATCGGCGTTAACACCTGGGCGATCGCCTGTTGAATCAATCGATCCACAACGGTTGGGATTCCCAATTTTCGTGTCTTCCCGTTTTCTTTTGGTATTTCTACCCGTCTGACGGGTTGTGGTTTGTATTTACCACTTCGGATGGCTTCAATGAGTTCATTCCGGTTTTCTTTCAGGTAGGGCAGAAGTTCATCTACCTGCATGCCATCTATTCCACCTGCACCCCTGTTTCTTTTTACCTGTTTATAGGCCAGATTCAGATTATCACGGGTTAAAATTTTCTCTAGCAGTCCACCCGTCTGCTTGCTTGTATTGGTAATTTCGGTTTCAATTATCTTTGGTGATTTGCACACGTCTGCATATGTTTTCTGTTCCGCAGATATCTTTTGCAGATCGCCTTCATTTTGAAGTTTTCTGTGTTTTATTTTATCACCGTCAGTAATCTTCATTGATCTTCACCTCCTCTGGTTCAGCCCTTCCTTCAACATCTAGATTGTCTCCGTACTATGGCTTCGGCTGACTTCTCACGATAAATCTTATTTCAACCGTGCTTCATACTCTGTTTCCGCACGTCCGTGAGATCTCCCCGGGTAAGAACGCAATCTTTCCTTCCATCTATCTGCCACATTTACACCATCAACTTCCGAGTAGTTTTGGGGCTTCAGTTTGTTAGGCAACCTTACCCAGTTGATCATGCCTGATGTGATTTCTGTTCGTCAGACCGGAAGTTTGCCGCTGGCTTCCTTCAGATTCCCCGTCGCCGGGGACACCCTTGCCTTAAGCTATGCACTTGGCACTACCTACCCGTGCTCGGGACTTTCACCCGTTAGATTGCGCCCATGCCGGGCGCACCTAAAATCCCAGTGAATAATCACTGGCATTTGCATTTCTTTTAACTTATCCACCGTACAGACAAAACCCTGGGAATTAAGACCATAAAGTCGGGCAGTCCTGGCAATATTTCCGGCCTTTACCCCGTCGCGGGATACTCCGCAATCAATCCGAAGCGTCTCGAGGGTTTCATAGCGCCCATAATAGGCCAAAATCATCGAGAGCGAGGCGACCCCGCATTCGACCGCTTCCATTTGCAAAACCACGGGTACCCTGGCTATTTTAGGCCGTTTTTCTTTCTCATCCCGACTTTTCTCTGCTTCTGATTTCGTCATGCGTCTGGCCGCCTTTCTAGGAGATAATCATATCAATGAGATATAAGCGATCCGTAAAAATGATTGCACTGGCAGAGGTTCCCGTCGTGATTTCACCACTAAAACCGTTGTTTTTTTTGGTCCAGATATAATTCCCCTGATCATCCACCTTGGGATCAATAATAATTTGCATTTCCAGCGGATTTTCTTGATCCTGAGTCAAACCGCTTCGCTTAACACTTCGTACAATCCCTCTTAAATAGCCATATTCATCGGTGGATGCCGATTCAACCGCAACAAAGACCGGATCGCCTTGCTTAACATTAATGGCGTCTTCATAGCTGGAATAAGCCAGCACCACCACGGTGGTGTCTTCATTTTCCCGTTTGACAATTTGACACAGGGTCGAGTTTTTCGGTAAAAATGCCCCATCTCCAAAATTTAGTCCCGCTATCATCCCGCTTTCCATCGCTACAATCATCGTTTGTCGCTTAAATCTGCTCTTTTCTTCCTCTGTCAGCACTGCTCCACTCGTGATCTGAGCTGCTGTGTTCTCGACAGTCACAACCCCCAGCAAATCTCCTCTTTTCACATAATCGCCATCGGAAACACTCAGCTGGGTCAGAATCCCTTCATTTTCAACCACTACTTGGGCCGTTCCCTCACCATAAGATACAACGGCGTCGAGGGTGGTGGTGATATTAATCGGAACAGTCATCGAATAAATAACCACGCAGACTAAAAAAATAATAATTCCCAGTAGAATCAGCAGGTTCCCCGGACCGATAACGGTCATCAAAGCGGCGTATTCACTTTTTTTGGTGTTTTTATCCTCTTTGTTCTGAAAAATGGATTTACTCACCGCTTTGTCCTCCCCCCGTCAAATTTTCCCTGGGCACCAATTGATCATTGATATAAATCTTTTGAAATACCGGAATCCCATCAATCAACCGTTTATCAAAGTCTAAACTGCCATAGACCGTCTCAAAACTGTTTTCTTCCAACACTTTTATTATCGTTTCTACTTCCAGACTCTGGGCCGCACTCGCCGCATCTGCGGCCAGATGCAGCGACATATAGGCTTGGGCGGCTGGCACATCCGGGTTCTTCCCATAGGCTTTCTGATAAGCCTTAATAAATGCCGATTCCGGGCCAGCCGCGGCGGTATTGTTAAAATAACTGGTAACCTGAGTCAGATTTTTCATGTTCGTAGGAATAACATAGGGCTGAATCTCAATGTCATAGCTGGCAAAAATTGGCCGGGTATTACCGGTTTTTTCCAGATACTCATAAAGTACCGTGATGTCATTTCCGACACAGGCGGTAACAATCGCCTGGACCCCCAAACTGTCCCATTTTTTTAGATAATAACGAAAATAATCAAGATTGGGCAGATAAGAAACCGCATCGACAATTTCAATGCCCACTTCAGCACCATGTTCTTCAACTTTTTGAATAAAATCTTTGCCATAGGTATTGCCGGCGCTATGAACAACCGCGATTCTTTGGATTCCCTGGGTGGCCATGCTTCTTACCATTTCATCGGCCATGGCGTCATCCGATGGCGCGCAGAGATAGGCGCCCTCATTTTCAGAGCGATTCAATTTTGAACTGGCAATAATGGGCGCAAAAAGCAGCTTGTTATTCTGCTTATAGATATTCCCGACCTTTAGCACATCATCGGTGCTTCGATGTCCGATAACAATTGGAAAACCTGCTTTTTCGGCAATCCGGGTGGCCACTTCGACCGCCGTATTGGTGTTGTTGCCGTCATCATTGTAGTTGATTTCGATCGGTTGGTTAAGGATTCCGCCCTGATCATTGATTTCCCTGGCGGCCAGTTCAATGCCATTTTTAAAGGAGGCACTGTATTCCTGGGAGAACGGATAAACCACATCCACTGATAACTTACCGGTTTCTTTGACCGTGCTGGTACAGCCAAAACAAAGCAACCCGCCAATAACCAGAACGCCCAGGGTGGATAATATTATCCAATTTTTTTTCATGTCCCACTCCTTTGATTTTATAATTGAGGCAATAAAGTGCTCTGGTACTTATCCGCAGTGCGATCGGTTTTAGCTCACCACAGACTAAATAAATGGCGAGAACAAAACAAAATACCGGTCACTCAGGCCTTTTAGCAACACACCGATTTTCTCAGCGGATAAACTCAGTTTTTCTGCTGTTTCTCCAATCGTATCGCTACCCGCGCCGGCCAGAATATCGATTTCTAACTGACTTAGCGTATTGATATCAAACAGCGAAAAATCAGGAATCCTCTGGATGACCCAAGTGTTTTTTTCTTGCTCACTGAGTTCATGCCATTCTTTAAGAAGACCCTGATAGTCGATCAGTTTTTTATAATACTCCACCATCAGATTATTTTTACCATAAATAAATTTAAGATATCCCGCGGCAATCCCATAGTTAAAAGCCAGCTTGAAATCGGCTCGAATCCGTTCTTTGGTAATCAGACCGTGTTCGTATTGTTCTTTCATCTTATTAGAAACTGCGGTAATAAATCGGGCGCGACCCATGCAGACTTCCGGCAGCGATAATTCTTTGGTATGATTAACCGGAAAATCCTCCAGGTTGGTAAGGCATTCCCGGTCTTCCAGAACGATCCCGAATTTTTCAGGTTGATTGTAAATCTGGGTACCGGGCAGGGGCATAATAAACGTTGTCGATAAGTCCAGCATTCCGGGGGCCAGATCCAGTAATTCTAACGCTTTTCTAGTGGTTGTAGCCAATGTTTCGGCTGTTTCAAAGGCCCCGCCGATAATGTAATTCCCGGTTAGTTGCGGTAATCCGGCAGCGTAGCAGATCTCAACCACTTTTTTGATGTCCTCGGGGCTGGCCTGTTTACCATAGGCTTTGAGCACATCGTCGACCCCGGACTCCATGCCGATTTGCATTCGCACCATGCCGCTGTCAATCATTTCTCTAATGAATTCCAGATGTTTCACCAGAAATCCGGGATGACCTTCACAAAACCAGACAAAATCATATTTTTCCCTTAGCCGTTTTACTCCAGATAAGATTTTCCGCAGCCTAACCGGATTGGTGGTAAAGGTATCATCGCAAAAAAACAGATACCGGGGTCGTTGACTTCTTTTTAAGCGGGCTTCTATTTCATCCAGCACATCTTTCGCTGTTCGCATTCTCAAATTTTTAGAATTTCCCCCCTCAAAGCAGAAAGCACAACGATAGGGACAGCCTCTGGCCGTAATTACTGACAACAGTGGACGTTCATGATAATCAAGCACATCTTCATTTCGGGGCAAGGCATACTTTGAAAAGTCTTCCAGATAGATGTAATCAGCGTTCTGAGCTGGCTGGATTTCTCCGGGAACAAGGACCGCTTCGCCCCTGATTTTTGCATTTAACCAGGTTAAGAGGGTTTCTTCGCCTTCTCCTTTTAAAATACCGTCGGCTTGAAAGCTGCCCAGATCCTTTTCAGTCATATGGAGGGTTTGAGGGCCTCCTAACACAACGTAAAAATGATAATGTTTTTTTAAATAGCTGATGATGGCAGCCACCGCTGACTGATTATCAAAATCACAGTATCGAGTAGCTAGAAGTCCGGATAATTAGTCCGGATTTCTTTGCTCTCACAGAACCGTGCTTACGTTTGCCGTACACGGCTCCTGAAATCTCTCACCG
>JASGLP010000022.1 GCA_030156895.1 Eubacteriaceae bacterium
AAAAGGTGAACGTTGTTATTCAACTAACAAATGTGCATTTGAAAGACGTCCAACACCTCCAGGTCAGCATGGTAAAAGACGAACAAAATTATCTGAATACGGTCTGCAGTTACGAGAAAAACAAAAGGCTAAAAGAATTTATGGCGTCCTTGAAAAACAATTCAGAGAATACTTTGAAATTGCTGCTAAACAAAAAGGGATTACCGGTCATAACCTGCTGATTCATTTAGAATCACGTCTTGACAATGTTGTTTACCGATTGGGTATGGCAACATCTCGTAAAGAAGCCAGACAATTAGTTGATCACGAACATTTCCTGGTTAATGGCAAAAAAGTAAATATTCCTTCTTATATTATCAAAGAAGGTGATGTTATTGAAGTACGCCAGAAAAGCAAGAAATCACAGAAATTTAAAGACATCGTAGAAACGACAGAAAATCGAATGGTGGCTCCATGGTTGTCAAATGATCTGGAAAATTTATCCGGAAAAGTAATTGGACGACCAGCAGTAGAAGATCTGGACGTTGAAATTGCTGAACATCTTATCGTTGAGTTATACTCTAAGTAATCAGCTGATTCGTAACCAGTTAACCCTCATGGAATTGTATGGATTTTTAAGAAAGTGGAGGGTCTTGATAAATGATTGAATTCGAGAAACCAGTAATCGAGATAGTTGATAAAAATGAAGATGATAAATATGGTCGTTTTGTAATTGAACCACTTGAGAGAGGCTATGGAACAACGCTAGGCAACAGTTTGCGAAGAATTATGTTGTCTTCGCTGCCAGGTGTAGCAGTAACATCAGTTAAAATCGAAGGTGTCTTACATGAATTTTCGACCATTCCCGGTGTAAAAGAAGATGTGATCGAGATCCTTTTAAATTTAAAAGGACTGGCAGCTGAGATCTATTCAGATGAACCTAAAACGATCCATATTGAGGCAACTGAAGAAGGTCAAGTCACCGCCGGTGATATTATCGCTGACGCAGATGTAGAAATTTTAAACCCTGAGATGCATATTGCGACATTATCAAATGGCGCAAGTCTCAATATGGAAATGCGGATCGAAAAGGGACGTGGATACGTTTCTGCGGATAAAAATAAATATCCTGGCATGCCCATTGGGATGCTGCCGATGGATTCAATTTTTTCACCGATTAAAAAAGTGAATTTCCTGGTCGAAAATACACGAGTTGGTCAAATTACCGACTTTGATAAGTTGACGATTGATATTTGGACCGATGGAACGACTTCTCCAGAAGAAGCTTTATCACTCGCGGCAAAGGTACTCAGTGAGCATTTAAATCTTTTTATTGATTTGACAGAACATGCTACGACTGTTGAAATCATGGTTGAAAAAGAAGAAAATGAAAAAGAACGAATCCGCGAAATGTCGATTGAAGAACTGGAGTTATCGGTTCGTTCCAGTAATTGTCTGAGACGGGCTAATATTGATACAGTAGAAAAACTGACACAGAAATCAGAAGAAGATATGATAAAAGTTCGTAATCTCGGACGCAAATCCCTGAACGAAATCAAGCATAAACTGGCAGAAATTGGTTTATCCTTGAGTCAGGAAGAAGAAAAGACAAAGGAGTAAGTGAATATGGCGGGATATCGTAAGCTTGGTCGTCCCTCTGATCAGCGAAGAGCAATGTTAAGAAATTTGACTACAGCACTGTTAGAGCATGGTCGGATCGAAACGACCGTGACACGAGCAAAAGAAGTCAAAAGATTAGCAGACAAAATGGTAACGCTTGGTAAAAGAGGCGATTTGCATGCCCGAAGACAGGCAATTGCTTATTTAACACAAGATGCAGTCGTCAAACAGTTGTTTGACGAAATAGCACCGAAATATACTGAGCGAAATGGCGGATATACACGAATTTATCGTGTTGGTCCTCGTCGTGGAGATGGCGCTGAAATGGCGATTATCGAATTAGTTTAATCATGATAGGGAGGGGGATTAAGAGTAAAACTTAATCCCCTTTCTTGTAGTTAAACTTAAGAAGGCAGATAAATGAACAGTGAAAATAAAATGATGATCAAAGTCAATAAGGTAAGCTATTCCTATCCAGTTCAAAGCGGACAGGAGGCAATTAATGCTCTGGATGATGTCAGTTTTGAAGTGAAGAAGGGTGAGTTTGTCGGAATCATCGGTCATAATGGTTCTGGTAAATCAACATTATCAAAGCTATTAAACGCTATTATACTGCCGATTCAAGGAGACGTATTGATAAATGGATTAAATACGAAAGAAGAAACAAATGTCTGGGCGATTCGACAATCAGCAGGAATGGTCTTTCAAAATCCAGATAATCAACTTGTTGCAACAATCGTTGAAGAAGACGTTGCTTTTGGTCCAGAAAATTTAGGCGTTCCGCCTCTGGAAATTAGAGAGCGGGTTGATCAGGCTTTAGCAGTTGTTGAAATGCAAACTTACGCCAGACAAAAACCGCATCAGTTATCGGGTGGTCAAAAGCAGCGTATTGCTATAGCAGGGATTCTGGCAATGGAACCGGATTGTATCATTTTTGATGAGCCAACAGCAATGCTTGATCCATCTGGTCGGCGTGAGGTTATGGAAACCATAAAAAAATTAAATCGTGATAAAAATATGACAGTAATTCATGTGACCCACTATATGAGTGAAATTATTAATGCCGATCGCATTATTGTTATGGACCAGGGAAAAATTGTCATGCAAGGTCAACCAGCTGAAATTTTTACTCAGGTAGAAGCTCTGAAAAAAATTGGTTTGGATGTTCCACAGATGACAGAGCTTGCATATGAACTTAAAAAAGAAGCAGTAAATCTAAGTGGCAATATTTTGAGTATCGATGAAATGGTGGAAGCATTATGTCAGTTGAAATAAAAAATTTAAACCATATATATTCTCAAGGATCTCCTTTTGAATTTCAGGCGCTAAAAAATATTGAATTGAAAATCGATGATGGTGACTTTGTTGGTATAATCGGTCATACAGGATCGGGAAAATCAACGCTAATTCAGCATTTAAATGGGATACTTTCCCCGACATCTGGCACAGTGGTTATCGATGGGGCAGATATTTTTGCCCAAAGCAAAAAAGATTTAATAAGCTTAAGACAACGCGTTGGTTTAGTTTTTCAATATCCAGAACACCAGCTTTTTGAAGAGACTGTTTATCAGGATGTGGCATTTGGCCCCAAAAATCAGGGGTTTGATGAACATGAGATTGACCAGCGTATAAAAAGTGCAATTGAAATGGTTGGCTTGGAATTTGAAGGAGTAAAGGACAAATCACCCTTTGAATTATCAGGGGGACAAATGCGACGAGTTGCCATTGCTGGTGTTTTGGCAATGGAACCGACAGTTTTAATTCTTGATGAACCAACCGCAGGACTAGATCCACGCGGTCGTGATGAAATCCTCGATCAAATCAGAAAACTCCACGAAGAAAAGGGGATCACTGTGATTCTTGTTTCGCACAGTATGGAGGATATCGGAAAACTGGTTAATCGGATAATCGTTATGAATTCAGGAGAAGTTGTTTATTATGATGTTCCCAAAAATGTTTTTACTGAGATCGAGACTCTTGAAAAAATTGGCTTGGCAGTGCCAGAGGTTACCTATCTTATGAAGCGTCTGAAAGCCTGTTATCCGGAAATAAGAGAAGATGTTTTTACAGTGGAAGCAGCCAAAGCTGAAATTTTAAGAATCATAAGAGGATCATAAAATGTTAAAAGATGTCACAATCGGACAATATTATCCAACGGGATCGTTAATCCATCGCCTTGATCCCCGAACAAAAATATTATTTACAACGGCTTTTATTGTGATGCTATTTTTAATAAATAATTTATGGGGTTACCTAGTTGCATTCTTACTAATTGCCTGTGTTACCCTGATCACAAAAATTCCTGTCTCTTATATCATTAGAGGAATAAAGGGGCTGGTGCTGATAATTATGCTGACTGTCATATTAAATCTTTTTATGACCCCAGGTCAGGTAATTGCATCGATAGGGCCACTATCAGTAACACTGGAAGGTCTAAAAACGGCAACATTCATGGCGACACGTTTAATTTTATTAGTCGTTGGAACTTCAATTATGACCCTAACGACATCTCCCATTGATTTAACGGATGGAATGGAATGGTGTATCCGTTTTATTCCATTAGTCAGACGTTATGCCCATGAACTATCGATGATGATGTCGATTGCCCTACGCTTTATTCCAACATTAATGGAAGAAACTGACTGGATTATGAAAGCTCAAAAGGCCAGAGGCGCTAATTTTGAGACAGGGAGTCTTTTGTCACGGGCAAAAAATCTAATTCCTATTCTGGTTCCGCTTTTTATTTCAGCCTTTCGTCGAGCTGATGAACTTGCAACTGCGATGGAAGCCCGCTGCTATCGTGGGGGAGAAAATCGAACCAGAATGAAGCAGCTTATTTTTGTCAAGGCCGATTATCTTTCTTTTCTAGTGATGGTTATCATGATAGCAGGTCTGGTTGGAACCCGTTTTATTGCAATACCATTACTTTTCCCGGTTTGAAAAAATGAGAAATATACAAGTAATTATTGCTTATTGCGGAACTGCCTATAATGGCTGGCAGATTCAACCCAACGGTTTAGGTATTCAGGAAGTTTTACAAAAGGGAATATCTTCAATTACAGGAGAGAAAACACATTTAACGGCTTCTGGACGAACAGATGCCGGCGTTCATGCGCTGGGTCAGTCAGCCCATTTTTTTACTGATTCAAGTATTCCCATTGATCGTTTTCCGGTGGCAATTAATTCAAAACTGCCGCCTGATATAAGAGTTCTTAAAGCATTTGAACAACCGCTGGATTTTCATAGTCGCTATTCGGCAAGACAAAAAACCTACATTTACAAAATTCGCCAAAATAAGATTGCTGATCCTTTTCTTTATGATCAGGTTTATCAGCTGCCATATATCGTCGATTGGGACTTAGTGAATCAGCTTTCTAAAGTATTTATCGGAAAATATGATTTTAAGGCTTTTATGGCATCTGGCAGTGCTGTTAAGACAACTATTAGAGAAATTAAAGCGATCGAGCTGAGTCAATATGATAATATCACAGAAATTTCTTTTACCGGCAATGGTTTTCTATATAATATGGTGCGCATCCTGGTTGGAACTTTGCTGGAAGGCGCATATAGAAGAACAACAAATGCAGACATGAAAAGTATTCTTAATAGTAAAGAACGATCGCAGGCCGGACCGACAGCACCAGCACATGGTCTTTATTTAAAATCAGTCGATTATTAAAAAACACTTGACATAAGAGTATAAATTCAATATAATTCAATGTGGACGTTAATGTATCACCAGCCCCGATACATAATATATACGTATTTTCCAATAGCTCCCACTTATTGGAGAAGACTTATTAAACAATTAATTTAGGAGGAATTTGAGATGAATTCAAACGCCACTGTTATGGCAAAATCTCATGAGATAGATCGCAAATGGTATGTGATTGATGCTGAAGGTAAAGTTTTAGGTCGTTTGGCGACAGAAGTTGCCAATATTCTGCGAGGAAAAAACAAACCGTTTTTTTCACCACACATGGATTGCGGTGATTTTGTCATTATTATTAATGCTGATAAGATCGTTTTGACAGGAAAAAAACTGGATCAGAAACTGTACAAAACATTTTCCGGTTATCCAGGTGGTTTAAAAGAAACTACTTATCGAAAATTTTTAGCTGAAAAGCCAGAAAAACTGGTTTTCAAAGCAGTTAAAGGAATGATCCCACATAATAAACTTGGCAACAAAATTGCAACAAAATTAAAGGTTTATGCTGGCAGCGAACATCCACATGCGGCACAGATGCCTGAAGCATACGAATTTTAGAGCTAAAAAGGAGGAATTAGAGAATGGCAAAAGTACAATATTTTGGAACTGGCAGAAGAAAAACCTCGGTAGCCCGGGTTCGATTATTACCAGGCAGTGGCAAATTTACCATCAATGGTCGCGATATCGATGATTATTTTGGAATGGAAACATTAAAAGTTGTTGCTAAGCAGCCACTTACATTAACAGATACAGTCAATACATTTGATGTTATTGTCAATGTTCATGGTGGTGGATTCACAGGACAATCTGGTGCGATCCGTCATGGAATTGCTAGAGCTTTACTGGAAGCGGACATTAATCTGCGACCGGAACTGAAACGAGCTGGTTACTTAACCAGGGATTCAAGAATGGTAGAACGTAAGAAATACGGTCTTAAAAAAGCGAGACGTGCACCACAATTCTCAAAACGTTAATTATTTTTCACCCAAGTCCTGCGGCAGAACTGTTGCAGGATTTTTAAATGGAAACATTAAGAAAGAAGGAAATTATGAATAACAAACAGCCCATCATAAACATCGCTGTTATTGCCCATGTTGATGCCGGCAAATCGACCCTGGTAGATGCTCTGCTTAGTCAGAGCGGTGTGTTTAGAGAAAACCAGGAAGTGGTTGACTGCATCATGGACAGCAATGATCTGGAGCGTGAACGAGGAATTACGATATATTCAAAGAATTGCTCGATCATGTATCAGGATATAAAAATTAATATCGTTGACACACCAGGTCATGCGGACTTTTCTTCGGAAGTGGAACGAATTTTAAAAACGGTTGATACAGTCGTTTTACTGGTAGATTCCAGTGAAGGACCTATGCCCCAAACGCGTTTTGTCTTGAACAAATCCTTGGAACAGGGTTTGCGTCCGATTCTGTTAATCAATAAAATCGACAAGAAAGATCAGCGGGCTGAAGAAGTTGTCGATATGGTTTTTGATTTATTTGTTGAACTCAAAGCCAATGATGAGCAGTTGGATTTTCCGATTCTTTATGGGATTGCTAAAGAAGGTATTGCTATTAAAGAGATGGATGATGAAAAGATTGACCTAAAACCCTTATTTGAAACCATTGTAGACCATGTGGGTTTACAGGACGATAAGAGTCTTGAACCGCTGCAAATGCAGGTTTCTTCCCTTGCCTATGATGATTATATCGGGCGTTTAGGGATTGGTAAAATCTATTCAGGCACCATTCACACTGGTGAGCAGGTTGAAGTCTGTAAGCGTGATGGTAGCTTCCAGAAAGCCAAGGTTAACCAGGTCTTTGTCTATCGTGGCTTATCGAGAGTGGAAGTCAAAGAAGCTAAAGCAGGTGATATCGTAGTTGTATCGGGAATGCCGGACATTTCAATTGGTGAAACCATCGGTGAGATTAACCAGGTCCAGCCCATGGAATTAATCGAAATCGAGGAACCAACATTGTCGATGAATTTTCTGGTAAACAAATCGCCTTTTGCGGGGGAAGTCGGAAAATTTGTGACAACCAGACATTTGCGGGCACGACTTGAAAAAGAACTGGAAGTTAATGTAGGAATGACGGTTGAGGAACTTGAAGATACAACTGATGGCTTTAAAGTCTCTGGTCGTGGAGAACTTCATTTGTCAATTCTTTTAGAAAATATGCGTCGAGAAGGCTATGAAGTGGCAGTTTCCAAGCCAGAAGTTATAATGCATCGTGATGATGCCGGCCATTTGGTGGAACCAGTTGAAAGCGTTCTGGTCTCTGTTCCAGACACTTATTCGGGAACGGTTATTTCTAAACTCAATCTGCGAAAAGGTCGGATGGAAGGAATGTACAGTGAAGAGGGCTGGACTAAGCTCGAATTCGTCGTACCAACCAGAGGCTTGCTGGGTTATCAAAACGAGTTTATTAATGATACCCATGGAGAAGGAACACTGGTTAGACGATTTTTTGATTTTGAAGACCATAAAGGTGATATTCCGCAGCGACAAAATGGTGTCCTGATTTCGCAGTTTAATGGCGAGACCATGGCCTACTCACTCTTTAATCTCAGCGAGCGTGGTGAACTTTTAATCCGTGCTGGCGTAAAAGTCTACGAAGGTATGATCATCGGGATCAATAGTCGAAATGATGATATGACGGTTAATCCAACCAAAAATAAAAAATTGACCAATGTCCGGGCATCAGGTTCTGATGAGGCTTTAAAATTGATTGAACCCCGGGAAATGACGCTGGAACAGGCATTGGAATTTATCAATGACGATGAACTGGTAGAAATTACACCAACGGATATTAGAATTCGTAAAAAAATCTTATCAGAGCTGGATCGTAAGCGCAGCAACCGATAAAAAAATAGTTGAATATCTTTAGAAAAATCGCGAAAATCGTGTTACAATGATAGCAATAATGTAGATCGTGAGGGCTAAAATGCAAGGAGACAAAAAAGACAGTCAATTTGGGATAGACAGCCGGCAATTTAAAGGCTATCTGGTGTTGATCACCTTTGGGATTATCTTATTAGTTGGCCTACTAAATCTCAGTGTGGTTTTAAAGTATCTGGGTGTATTTCTCGATATTCTAAATCCTGTTCTAATAGGCCTGGGTGTAGCATTTGTGTTAAATATACCCATGTCTTTTATCGAAACCCATTTTCTAGGGTTTATTGATCATTTGCGTTCTGTTGAATTTCGTAAAAAACATAAAAACGATGAAACGAATGCAGAGGCAAAGCCTGATAGGAGTAAGTTAAAGCGTTTTATATCGATCTTTCTGACTTTTTTCTTGCTTTTTAGTCTGTTGAGCGGTCTGATCACATTTGTTTTGCCGCAACTGGTGAACAGTGCTAATACGCTGGTTGATAAATTTCCTGCATATTATGCGTCCTTTAATCAGTTATTGGATGATCTGGTTAATATGTTTAACCTTCCATCAGACATCATTAGTCAGATACTTGAACGATGGGATGAGTTTATTAAGCAGTTTGCCACGTATCTCTTAAATATGATACCGGAGATTTATGATGCTACGGTTAGTGTAACGGTGACAGTTTTTAATAGTTTGATGGGAATGATTCTCTCAATTTATATGTTGGCTGACAAGGAACGATTGTTAGCGATTAAGGATAAACTACTTTTTACCTATGTAAAAAAAGATCGGGCTGATTTTATCGATGATGTCAGTCAAACGGCCAATCAGGTTTTTCATGGCTTTATTGCCGGGCAGATTACGGAAGCTTTTATTCTCGGGACGCTCTGCGCACTTGGATTGGCTATTTTACAGGTTCCTTATGCATTGCTGATTGGCGTACTGGTGGGTGCTACCAGTATTATTCCAGTTTTTGGTGCATTTTTAGGGGCGGTTCCCAGCGGCTTCATCCTCCTGATTGTTGATCCGATTTATTGCCTGATTTTTGTGGTTTATATTTTAATTTTGCAGCAGGTTGAAAGTAATCTAATCTATCCCCGGGTGGTTGGCGGTTCCATTGGCTTGTCCGGTATCTGGGTATTATTAGGGATGTTAATTGGCGGCAGTCTGTTCGGATTTCTGGGAATTATCCTGGGGATTCCCAGCTTTGCAGTTTTCTATGCAGTATTCAGAAAAGTGACCAATGAACGAATTGAAAAGATGGAGCAAAAAAAGTTAGTATAAAAAATGAAGCTATCATTTGATAGCTTCATTTTTTTTAGATGCCTTTTTATGAATAATAGCTTTGTAAAGATTGAGTGAAGTTTGACGGCGATGATGAATCATAGCGGGGAATGCCTTGACTAAGCGCTTGTTAGCGTAACGATCAAGAAAATGTTTTTCTCTGATTTTTGAGATAAAGGAAGAAAAGGAGACTTGAGCCTGGTTTTTAACCTCCTCAAGCTGATCAGAAGCATCTTCCAGTTTACCATCGGCATAATCAATAAGTTGTTTGCTCATCTGGTTAGCTGTGGCAAGGCCTTTTTCTTTAAAATTCTCTGCAAATTCCCGTGTTGATTCATAGATTGCATCCAGTTTTTTGTTGAAGGCCAAAATCTCACGGACAGATTCAACAAGATCAATTAGAAAGAGAATAAAAATAATCAGTGCGATAATCATCAGCTGGGACTTGTGAAAGAGGCCAAGTAAGTCCTTGACCAAGGGATGAACCAGATACATCAAAATCAGACAGAGACCCCCAAACATGGTTGAGTTTAAGAGGCAGACGCGGCCGTTAATATTGAAGCGATGGTCAGAATAGTCCCACCACTTGGCATGGAATAGTTTTTCCATCCCCCAGCTGGTAAGATACTCAAGCAGGCTGGTCAGAAAAACACCCATCACAAATACATTGAGAGGACTATTGGCATAAGGGGCCAGCACATAAATAATAATCAGAGCCCCTACCCCATAGATGGGGCAATATGGACCATTGAGAAAACCCCGGTTAACAAGATATCCTTCTAGAATTGAGCAATAGACTTCCTCGCAAAGCCAGCCGATCATGGCGTAAATGATAAAAAAAAGAAAGATCAGTGTCAATGAGTAATACATAAAGCTCCTTTCAAAATAATTTAAAATAGCAATTATATGTGTTCCTGACTATTTTAGCACGATTTAACTTATGGGAACAAATGGTATTTTGAAAAGAAGTTTTGTTTTTTTAAAAAATCAGCTATAATAATTAAATAGCAAGCAGGAGGAATTGATGAAAACATATGAAATAGAAATTACGGCCAGTGAACAGATGATTGATATTACACCGATGGTAAATCACTATATAGCTGAAAAAAGATTGAAAAAGGGATTGGTTCAAATTACTGTACCAGGAAAAACATCGGCAGTGATGATTTCTATAAATGATGATCGACGTATGGAGCGGGAGTTTTTTAATAAAGTCAATCATCTGATGCCAAAATATGATGGTATGATGTTTACGGGATGGACGACATCAAGTGTTAAAGCAGCCTTGTTTGGTGTTAATGAAAGCGTCATGGTTGAACAAGGCAGCCTGGTTCTGGATGCGGTACAGAGTGTCTATTTAGTCGAATTTCAGGGGCCGGGGAAACGATGCTTTTTTATAAGTGGTTTTGGATCGGAGTTAGATGTTGATGAAAAGGCGGAAATACCAGATGCCCTTGCCCAACAGTTTAAAATTCATGAAAACCAGAAAGAAGAAGAGGCGAGAATGATTGAAGAGATGCGTAGGGAATGGCGGGAAAACCATCCTGAGGCCGAGTCGGAAGAATAGTAGTAAAAGAAAGGATTTGGAATGAAGTGGGAATGGCTAGATGACAAGAGACTTTTAAAGACGTGTGACTATTCAGATTTTACGAATTATGAAATGCGTGTACCTGAGGAGGTGGAAGCATTTTTTTCGGGGAATGGCGATCGATTGGAATTCAATTTCAATGATAGGGCCTATCCGATTTACATCAAGAGAGAAGCTTCGGCTATGGAATTAATTTGGAGCAAGGTGCTGGTACGAAAACTAGCGGAAGCCTTGCCAGACTTTAAATCTAGATTTGAAGGCGATCAATCACAAATACCAGGCCTTTTGTTTGTAAAAAATGATGATCAAATTGATTTGTCACTGGTGGAGGAAGGTGATCATGATCACCTTGAAATTGAAGGACAAAACAGTCTGGACAATAAAGTATCTGGACCGGCAGGTCAGGGTTTAAGCAGAAAACTCAAAGAATGGATTGATGAATACCCTAATTATTATCCACGTGATTTTCGCTTTTCTTTTAAAGAGGTGATCCAGACCGAAATTCCGGAGATACTGGCAACAATTCCCCCTATTTCAGCAGGGGATTATACGATACAGGGATTTGCTGGTGATAGTGAATGGGCTGAAATTCCATGGGTTTCAGTAAGTAAAAAGGATACACAAGAAAGTGGCTTAAGTCTCGTTTACTGCCTTGCAAAGGATAGCCAAATACTGTATTTAGCGATTTTGTATCAAGAAGAGGGGGCCGGCGTGGGGAGCCTGGCCGAGCGAGTAAATGCATTTCGTCAGGCTGTTGCGAATCAGACTTTTAAGACGCGTAAAAACGAAATTTACCTGGCTGATCCTTTGCTGGTCTCAGGCTTTGTTTACTATCAGGCCTATGAAGAAGGTTTGCCGGGAGATGCCCAACTTGTTTCTGATTACACCCAAATGATCAAACTCTATGAAGCCTTGATTAATCACAAAAATAAACCCATTGAAGCGATTGAGATTGATCAAAAGACTGATCTGTCAAGTCCTGAGGATGATGTGTTGGACGAGTTGAATGATGATGGTCAATCAGACCAAGGTTTGACAGACCAAGCTTTGTCAGACGCTGGTCTGTCAATTGAGATGGAAGAAGTGGCTGAACAGCAAGAGCCTGAGATAGATACTAGCTCAGAAACAGAAAGTCCCCAAATCCCCGAGTTCCAGGCAGAGCCGTACAATGAGCAGGCGAAATTGCTTGACCTCAATGATGACGCGCATCAAAATGGTGTAGGTAACGAGGCGCCAATCGAGAAAGGCGATCAAGAGCCTGAATTAAAGGCTTTTGCGGAAGAAGTCGAATCGACACTAAATTTTCTAGAAGAAAAGCAAAAAGGAATAGCTGATAATATTCAAAAAAGTCAGGCTGATCAACTGGAGCATTTTGTCAATCTGCCGCTTCAAGAAAAAGCCATTAAAACGCTTAGTATGCCAAACGAACTAAAACTACTGATGGACAAAATGGGGAGTCGCGGTTTTTACTTTCCGGAAAGTTTTATTGTTAATTACTATTTGTCTTTGAAAGCTAAACCATTTTTGATCCTGCAAGGAAGAGCGGGAACCGGGAAAACAAGTTTTCCTCGTTTGTTTGCCGAGGCGCTTGGTGCCAGCTATGAAAATGGCCGTTTTGAACGGATTTTAGTTGCCAAGTCATGGGAAGACGAGAAAATGTTATTTGGAAGTTTTGATAGTCGTGGCAGCTTTGTCGCCTCGCCGATTGTAAAAATTATCAGAAAAGCCATGGACGATCCTGAAATGCCTCATTTTTTATTACTTGACGAAATGGATCAGGCAAAAGATATGGATTGTTATCGCCTGCTTCTGGAAGGTGTAAACGGGCGGGATGAACCGCTTTTGGAACGGGAGGATTTTGCCTCGGATAACGGCGCTTTTCGGGAATACGGCAGCCTGGTTTTTCCCGAAAATCTTTATATTATCGGCACGCTGAAAAAGCAGAATAAAAATATTTCAGCACTGTTGGATAGTGGAAATCTGATAGAGATGCCGGAGGTGGCAATTAATGCTTTCCCGGCATCTGGAGATGTGAGCCGTGATAGCATTTGGAATAATCAGCATTTTAAAATGAATAGTCCAATTGCGACTTTACCGGAGATTATCGAAAATCTCATGCGATATCTGACAATGGTTCAGAGCTTTTTATTGGCGCATCAAGCAGGAATGGGCTATCGTCAAAAAAATGAAATTCTGGCCTATGGTATCAATAGTGGAATCGAAGGATTGTTTTCGGAAGCCGAATGTATTGATCGGGCACTGGTTCAGCGCTTGTTGCCATGGATTATCTTGCAGGGGCTGGGCAGTAAAAGATTTTATCGGGAATTGTTGCTTTTAAGCCTGGAAGGCGATAGCTTTAAAGACCAGATGATCAAGGAGGAGCTGCTTTCATTGTCAGTGAATGACTTTGCTTATCTTATCAGACAGTGGGAATCAAAGAATTATTTTATCTGGCCGGAAACAGCTCATTTTCTAATCAAAGAGATCGGAAACTAAAAAAACGCTCATTACGAGCGTTTTTTTGACAATGGCATTAGTTGAGCTGATATAGTTTAGGACTCGCCTTCCTCATTGAGTGCACCGGGAATTTGATCAGTGACAACATTGATCAGTTCGCGAATCAGTTCCTGGCGGCGTAAGATGCCAATAAAAACCCCCTGGTCGTCGACAACGGGAATGAAGTTCTGGCTGACAGCCAGGCTCACCAAACGATCAAAGCTTTCATTTATACGAGCCACTTCAGTTTTTGTTTTAAACTCGATGTCTTTAATCTCAAAGGTATCAAGAATAATTTCGGGGTGTGTCATACTTAATGAAAGAACCCGTAGAAGATCGCCTTCACAAATCGTTCCCACATACTGTCCCTTTTTATTGATAACAGGCAGGGCTGTATAGTTTGTTAAAATAAACATATTGTAAGCCTGCTGGTAGGAATCTGTACTGTTTAAAAAAACAGTATTACTTTTAGGCAGCAGGTGAAACAGATGATTTTTCATAAACACTCCTTGTCATTTGGGAATTAACTGAATTTTAACATGAATGTAAACGAAAAACCTTAATGGAAAATTAATCACTATCATAACTTTGTTAATCTTTGAAAAAAAATGCCATTTCTATTTCATCAACCAAGATGCTTGGTGTATAATTAAATTATCATAAATCGGAGAGATGGGTATGGAAGCATTTTTAATTTATTTACAATCACGAATCACCGTTTCAAGTATTATTGAAGTTATTATTATTTCTTTTTTTATTTACCAGTTATTACTCTATATTAGAGGAACTCAGGCGGAGCAGATATTTAAGGGTCTGGCAATACTGCTTGTATTAGCACCAATCAGTTCATGGTTGGGATTTACAACTTTGAATGTTATCTTGACAAGTGCCTTTACTTGGGCTTTTATTTTTGTGGTTGTTGTATTCCAGTCAGAATTTCGATCGGCATTGGAACATCTTGGAAATAATCGTTTTTTTAAGAATGTTCTAAAAAAACCAACAGAAGACTACTTGGAAAAAGACGTGGCTAAAATCATGAAAGCGGTTGAAAACTTGTCCCAGGAACAAGTGGGGGCTTTAATCGTATTGGAAAAAAATACGGGGCTCAAGAATATAATCAATACGGGAATTGAACTGGATGCTTATATCAGTGATCAGTTACTGGAAAATATTTTCACGCCTAATCGTCCACTTCACGATGGCGCGGTAATAATAAATTTACCGGCCAGGCGTATTCGCGCGGCTGGGTGCCTACTGCCTTTGTCCGAGAATCGAAATCTTGGCAGTGAATTAGGTACCAGGCATCGAGCTGGTTTGGGTATTACCGAAAAATCGGATGCGATCGTTATAATTGTATCAGAAGAAACCGGTAAGATATCTTATACATCTAGAGGAACGCTGTTTCATGATGTGATTCTGGAAGTAATGGAACAGATTATTTTAGAAAACTTCACAATCAGTGAGGAAGAGACAACAAGTGGGCGAATCAGTAAAATCTGGGGGAAATTCGATGGAAAAGAAAAAGATTCCAATTCATGATCGTATCGTAAGACTAATCCTATCAATTGCAATGGCACTCACTTTATGGTTTACGGTGAATGGGGACTCGGACATGCTGATTACTCAGGATTACAATAGTATTCCGATTACGCTATCCAACCAGGAAAGCCTGGCCGATAAAAATCTGGTATTGGCAGATGACAAAAGTTATTATTTGAATCTAAAAATCAGAGGAACGGACCGCAATTTAAGAAACATCGACATTGCTGAAGTTCGGGCTGAAGTGGATCTGAGTGATATTTCGGAAAAAGGTAGTTATGAACTGGAGGTGGCAGTTAAAGGACTGCCCAACACAGTCATTATCAGCAGTATGAATCCGACGACCCTTTTAATTGAGGTCGATAGTATCATCAAAGAAAGTCATGAAGTGGTCATTAAAACCGAAGGAAAACCGGCAAATGACCGATCTGTTATTGCCACTCCGGTTGAGGAAACAGTAGAGGTTGAGGGGCCGGAAGAAGAACTGGCCAAAATTGATAAAATTCAGGGAACGGTTAATGTCAATGGTTTAGAGGAAGATGCTGTGCGTTATGTCCAGGTTTCGGCATATGATGCTGATGGGAATGTGATTGAGGATGTCGAAGTGGTGCCTGATGTCGTGACAGCCGATATTGTTTTAGGTCAAACCAAGACGGTAAGTGTCACACCGATAACAAGTGGCAGTCCGGCAGATGGCTATATTGCAACCGATATTACCGTTGAGCCTTCAAAACTATCGATCGGTGCGAAACAGGCGGTGATAGACAGTATCAACAACATCTCTACTGCAGCTATTGATTTAAGCGGCCAAAGCCAGACCTTTACCAAAGAAGTGGATCTTGTTTTACCGGAGGGCGCTTATTATCTGGATGGTAACGGGAAAGTCAAAGTGACGGTAAATATCGAGACGCCCGTTGAAAAATCACTGACCATTGAAAACATCGAGACGCGAAACGTTGGGGCTGATCTCTCTGTTTCCAAGGTAAAAGATACCAATGCGGTGGTTAAGCTGGAAGGGGATGACAATGTCATTAACAGTATTCTGGCTTCGCAGGTTCAGGTCTATGTGGATTGCAGCAACTTGTCAGCAGGTACTTATGAGTTGCCGCTACAGACTAATTTATCTTCGGCGATTGTCAAATCCATCACCCCAACAACTACGAGTGTGACGATTGAATAAGAGGATTTTTCCTGGTAATAAAAATTTCTTGGAAAAAATTTATTCTATTTCTTGATTTTGATAATAATTTAACATATAATAGCAGGAAGTAATTTTACACACACCAAAATGTTTAAGGAGGAAATTTACGTGAAAAGAGTTTTTAATTTTTCTGCCGGGCCATCTGCCTTGCCAATCGAGGTTTTACAAAAAGCTTCGGAAGAAATGGTATCCTATGGAGATTCGGGAATGTCCGTTATGGAGATGAGCCATCGATCATCCTTCTTCACAGACATTTTAGAGGAAGCCAAATCACTTTTTAAAGAATTGATGAATATCCCTGATAATTATGAGATTCTCTTTCTGCAGGGAGGGGCTTCAACACAGTTTTCAATGATTCCTTTGAATCTTTTGAACAATAGCAATAAAGCAGATTTTATGCTGACCGGAAGCTGGGCTAAAAAAGCTTATTCCGAAGCAAAACGTTACGGTGAGGCAAAAGTGATTGCTTCATCAGAAGACAAAACATTTTCTTATATCCCTAAGGTTGATAAAAAAGATTTTACGGCTGATGCCGATTATTTCCATATTTGCGTCAACAATACCATCTATGGAACCCGTTTTAAACCGGATACTTTACCAGAAACAGGCAATGTGCCACTGGTTGGTGACATGTCCTCAAATATTCTTTCTGAGGTATATGATATCAGTAAATTTGGGATTATCTATGCCGGCGCTCAGAAAAACATGGGTCCATCTGGCGTGACCGTGGTTGTGGTTAGAAAAGATCTGATCGGCAAAGAAAAAGACTTCACACCGACCATGCTTAAGTATTCTATCCACGCTGAAAATAATTCCTGCTATAATACACCACCTTGCTATAGTATTTATATCTGTAAACTAGTTTATGAATGGGTTAAAAACCTGGGTGGCGTTGCAGCAATGGAAGCAATCAATAAAGAAAAAGCCCAAAAATTATATGATTATATCGACAACAGTAAGCTTTTTAAAGGAACGGTTGTTCCTGAAGACCGTTCACTGATGAACGTGCCATTTATCACTGGTTCTGACGAATTGGATGCGCTTTTTGTGAAGGAAAGCAAGAAAGCCGGAATGGAAAACCTTAAAGGACACCGTAGTGTTGGTGGTATGCGAGCAAGTATCTATAATGCTATGCCAATGGCCGGGATTGATACATTAATAGAATTTATGAAAAAATTCGAACAGGAAAATGCCTAGCATTTAAGAAAGGAAATCATTGTGATTTATAAAGTACAAACACTTAATAATATATCTAAAAAAGGCCTTAAATTGTTGGGCGAAAATTATACGGTAGCAGATCAGCCGGAAAATCCGGATGCTATTCTGGTTAGAAGTTTCAAAATGCATGACATGGAGATCCCTGAATCAGTAAAATTTATTGGTCGGGCTGGCGCTGGCGTAAATAATATCCCGCTGGATAAGTGTGCCGAACAGGGGATTGTGGTTTGTAATTCTCCAGGAGCCAATGCTAACGCAGTAAAAGAGCTGGTGGCCACCGGTATGCTGATTGCTTCTAGAAAAGTGGTTGATGGCATTGAATGGGCTAAAACCCTTGAAAATAAGGGTTCTGAAGTAGGAGCCCTGGTTGAAAAAGGAAAAAGCAATTACGTCGGGCCGGAATTATACGGCAAAAAAATGGGTGTTATTGGTCTGGGCGCAATCGGCGTATTAGTTGCCAATATGGCCGTTGACTTTGGCATGAAAGTTGTTGGCTTTGATCCCTTCATCTCTATTGATAATGCCTGGGGCTTGAGCCGCAAAGTCAAGCGTGCCAACAGTAAAGAAGAAGTATTTAAAAATTGCGATTACATTTCTTTACATATTCCATTTATGGATCAAACAAAAGATTTTGTCAATGCAGAACTTTTAAAAGAAACAAAAGCGGGACTACGCTTATTAAACTTTGCCCGGGGCGGACTGGTTAACCACGATGCATTGGAGAAAGCCCTTGAAGATGGAATCGTCGGATGCTATGTGACCGATTTCCCGGATGAACAAACGCTAAAAATGAAGAATGTTATCAATATTCCGCATCTGGGGGCATCTACACCGGAAAGTGAAGAAAACTGTGCGGAGATGGCGATTAATTCCATGAAAGAATATCTGGAAAATGGCAATATCATTAACTCTGTCAACTATCCTGATTGCGATATGGGGATCTGTGAAACGGAAAACCGTTTGACGATTAATCACGCCAATGTTCCCAATATGATTGGTCAGATTACAAAAGTATTGGCGGATCACAATGCAAATATTGCGGTTATGACAAATAAGCATCGAAATGGCTGGGCTTATACAATGATCGATGTCGATAGTCACTTGGGTGAAGATGTTAAAAGCGCGCTGGAAGCCATCGAAGGTGTTGCTCGTGTTAGAATTATAAAATAAGACTAATCGGCGAAGTGGCCAATCAATATTGGCCGCTTCTTTTTCAAATTTGGAAAATATTTGGAGGAAAAAATGGCAACAATAAAACCTTTTAAAGCGGTCAGACCCTTTCCCGAAAAGGCTGCTGACGTGGCTGCGCTGCCTTATGATGTCTATAATCGAAAAGAAGCGGCACAGGTCGTTAGAGGAAAATTTGATTCATTTTTAAGAGTTGATCGTCCTGAATCGACCCTGGATGAACGGATGAAAATTGATGATCCTTTCGTTTACGAAACAGCTCGAAAAAACTTGGAAAAGTTGTTTCATCGTAATGCCTTGATGCAGGATAGCAGTGATTGCCTTTATATCTATGAGTTGATTATGAATGGCCGTAGTCAGGTGGGATTAGTTGTTTGTACATCCATTGATGAATATATGGACAACACGATAAAAAAACATGAACTGACCCGAGCCGACAAGGAAAAAGATCGTATCAAACATGTTGATGCTTGCGACGCTAACACCGGACCGATTTTTTTAACCTACCGAGCTCAGGACCAGATCAATAAAACGATTGATGCATGGCGAACAGAAAAAGATCCAGTTTATGATTTTGTGGCGGACGATGGAATTACACATCGTTGTTGGGTCATAGATGATGAAACAGTAATCACAAATCTGGAGACGGCTTTTAAGTCAGTCGATAGTCTTTACATAGCAGATGGTCACCATCGTACGGCTTCTGCAGCAAAAGTGGGTTTGATGCGACGTGAAGCTAATCCTGACTATACCGGTCAGGAAGAGTTTAATTATTTCCTTTCTGTTTTGTTCCCCGATGAACAGCTTTATATCATGGACTACAACCGTGTTGTTAAAGATCTTAATGGGATGACGGTGGAAGAGCTGCTTGATCGATTGTCAGAAAATTTTGTGGTGGAGAAAAAAGATCAGGCTGTCTCACCAGGCCAAAAAGGCAGCTTTGGTTTGTTTGTAGCGGATCAGTGGTATCTGTTAACGGTAAGAGAAGGGGTTTATGATCCGGCTGATCCGGTTAAATCTCTGGATGTTGCGATTCTTCAGGATAATATTCTGGTACCAATTCTTGGTATCGGTGATATCCGAACGGATAATCGAATTGATTTTGTTGGCGGCATTCGTGGTCTTCAGGAATTGGAACGCCGAGTAAGTGAAGATATGGCACTAGCCTTCTCCATGCATCCAACCTCAATTGAAGAACTGATGAATATCGCTGATGCTGAGCTTTTAATGCCACCTAAATCAACCTGGTTTGAACCAAAACTCAGGAGTGGCTTATTTATCCATAAACTTTCATAAAAAAACGCCCCGAAAGGGGCGTTTTTTTATAGAAGTGGTGAAAAAAGTCGGGAAATGGATTCCTTTATTTTTATAAGTTTACCGCGATGATTATATTTATCACGATCATAATGTGTGCAGTATTTAAGATCGTCAACAAAGTGTTTTTTGAGCTTTGTGGCCACGCCGCGATCATAGACAAAAGCGTTGGTTTCAAAATTCAGGCCAAAACTTCTGACATCGAAGTTACAGGATCCAACAGAAGAAACAGAATCATCGACAACAATCGTTTTTGCATGCAGAAAACCCTTGTCATAGATATAAATTTTCGCTCCATATTCGATCAGTTCGCCGACGTAAGCAAGGGTTGCCCAGTAGATAAAAATATGGTCTGGTTTATTGGGAATCATAATTCTTACGTCAATATTGGATAACAGTGCGATACGTAAAGCTTCCATGATACTTTCATCAGGAACAAAATAGGGAGTTTGGATTAGAACATAGCTCTGCGCATTGGTGATCAGGCGGACAAAGCCTTGTTTAATCTGCTGATTTATTTTATCCGGTCCACTGGAAACAATTTGAATACCACAACCGTTTTTAGGGGCTATAGCTGGTAGATATTGTGTTAAATTCGCATCATCAATCAAAAGTTCTTCATTGGAAGAGGCTCGCCAGTCCATCAAAAAACGTAATTGCAGTTCATGGGTGGCCGATCCGGTAATTTTCAAATGTGTATCGCGCCAGTAACCCATGTTTTTATTTTCACCGAGATATTCGGTTCCAACATTGAATCCGCCGACAAAACCAATGCTACCGTCAATTACGACAATTTTTCTGTGATTGCGGTAGTTAACGCGAAAGTTTAAAAGACGAAACCGTGATGGAAAGAATTCGCCGACTTTTCCGCCGGCAGAAATAAAACGATTAAGAACCTGACGGGACAGGTAACGGCCGCCCATGGCATCAAAAAGCAGTCTGACTTCGACGCCCTCCATCGCTTTACGGGTCAGGATATCCATCATTCGCAGTGCCAGTGAGTCGTTTTTAATAATATAATATTCAACATGAATATGCTCTTTTGCAGATTCCATAGCATGAAAAAGGGCGTCAAACTTTTCATGGCCATCGATAAATATGTCAACAGAATTATTTTTGGTGTATAGCGCTTCACTCACATTAAGATGAAATTGGATTGTTTCCCGATAACGTTCCACCGGGCTGTCAGGATCAATTATCGGCATTTTAAGAATTGATCGTCGTTGTTTTTTCAGGACTTCGTGGTAGCGAATCATTTCAGGCGTGTTATATCGATAGATCTTTTGTTTAGTCAAATTTTGCGAGAAAAACAAATAAAAAAGAAATCCCAGCACCGGAATAATCCAGAGAAACAAAAGCCAGGCATAAGTACTTTGTGGATTTTTGCGCTCTAGAAAAATAATCGTGAAAGTCAGGGTGATATTAATAATGAAAAAGATGGTTGAGACAATTGCGGGAACCCCAAATAACATTGAAAACCTCCAGGTAAAAGTTATCTTCTGATTATAACATAAAGCAAGAGATGAGTGAAAAATAAACTTGACAAAATGACAAAAATACAACTATAATGTGGTGTCTCAGGTTTGTGGTTGAAAGTCGATGCCAGATGCAGGCGAAGCGATCCACGTAAGACAATTCAAAAGTGAATTGTTGATCATGGTGCGTCTTAGAAGTAAGTCCAGCCGGTTTTTATCCGAGAGAAGGAGTTGTGAAGCAGAAACTGAGCTAAACTTCCAGCTGGCGAGTGTGGGGGAAAAGACCAGGTCAACTGAGACAAATCTTTGTTGCCAATTTGTGACAATAAATTGACAGAAATTGTTTTGACTAAAGATGGTTTAAGTGGGTATAATAAGTATAAGCTAAAGACATTACATGGATTAGCATTAATTGTATAGGGCTTGCCTGTTGAAAGGAGTTGTCATTATGAAATTTACAATTTACGGGAAAAATATGCACGTGTCTGAAGGGTTAAAGGAAACCCTGAAAAAAAAGTTCACCAAGTTTGATCGCTATTTTAATCAGGACACAGAGGTATATGCGACCTTCAGCAAGGAAAAGAACTTTCAAATGCTGGAAGTTACCATTCCAGTTGGTAAAACCATTTTAAGAGCGGAAGAAAAATCCGAAGATATGGTTACCGCGATCGAAGAAGTAGTCAATAAACTTGAAGGTCAATTGCGAAAGCATAAAACAAAATTACAGAAGAAAAATCAGGAAGAATCCATTAAATTTAACCTTGAAAGCATTGTAGAAATGGAAGAGGAAGCCTTTGAACCGCGAGTAGTCAGAACTAAAAAGTTCCCGGTTAAACCGATGAGTGTGGATGAAGCAACTCTTCAAATGGAACTTTTGGGACATGATTTCTTCGTATTTTTAAATGGCGATACAGATGATGTCAATGTTGTCTATATGAGAAAAGACGGTAATTATGGTCTAATTGAACCAACCATTTAGCTTAATAAAAATATTTTGCCCCCTCGCAAAGGCCAGGGGGTTTCTTTTTGCCAAAGCTTCAGAAAAGCTAAGCAGATTTTTGATGAATATTTGGTATTGGAATAATTTAAGCGACTAGCTCAATTGCTGAATCTTATTTTTGTAAAGATCATCATAAAAATCTTAAATTTAATTGTTGAAATGCGCCAAAAGTTTTGACAGAACTTTTCTTTTGCATTAAAATAGATCTATACAATGGAATTAGAGTGTTAAAAATGCTTCATATTTGTATGCACAGGAATAACTAACAGGATATTAAATAAATAGTGGGGTTGAAAAAATATGCTTATATTAATTGCTGTTGTTTTAGGTTTATTAATTGGAATTATTAGAAAAGGCAGCCTTAAAGGTTTAAGCGCGCGGAGAATTTCACTTCTCCCAATCGGTATAATCGGCGGGATTTTGCAATTGTTCTTACATTTTTACATGTACACTGGTGGGATTGGGGTTATCGATCCATATATCGAGATTGTTAATTTTGCCAGTTATATCCTGGTATTGGTAATGCTGGTCTTTAACCTGGATGATTTTTGGGTCATTTTAATGGCTTTGGGGATTACCGCAAATTTTGTCGTAATCTTTATTAATGGCGGTCACATGCCGGTTTCAGAAATGGTTATGACTCTGTTACCCGCTAACTTTGCTCAGCAGATTACAGATGGGACTAATCCTATATTCACAGTTACGCAGGAAACAACCCTGCTTGGATTTCTGGGCGTTATTATTCCCTTGCCGATTCCTTTTTTGCCGCAGTTGATGAGTCTTTACGGTTCTGTCGCTGGAGTTAGCCCGGGCAGTATTGTCACCTTGGTTGGACTAACAGGTTTCATCCAATATTTAATGATGAAAAAAGGCTCAATTATGTCTGATAAAAATATGGATTACCTTGAAGACGAAGGGATTTTTGGCAGTGACGAAGATGCCTTTGAGGGTCGTGTTTCACTAAATGAACGTGATGATGATTTGCTAGAAGATGATGATGAATTCTCGCTGGAGCTAGAAGGATCAGGTGCAATTCATGGTGATATCCAGGAGGAAGATTATCGTTATGAGGCCGATGATGAAATAGAAGCTTATCCGGAATCATACAACCTGGACGAAGAGAATGGGTCGGAAGACCGGTCTGAAACCCGAGTCATTGCGGCTACAGATGCCACCCAGCGATTGGAAATTGGTACCGAAACGGAAGAAATTCTGGTTGTCAATATGGATGAACCAACGGCTGCGACAAAAATTTTGGAGCCTCTTGATGACGATTCTACCAAAGTTTTAGGAAACATTCAGGAAGTCGGAGCTTACATTTCTAAGAAGCGAAAACGTGAGATGAACACTGAAGATATGGAAGAAATTCTAAACAGTGATGAAGCCGGTTTCTTTGAAAAGAAATATTATGAAGAAAAACTGGCCATGGAAAAAGAACGAATGGAGCTGGAAGCCCGTGAAAGAGAGCTTTCGCGAGTTGCTCAATCCATGCTTGATGCCAAGGTTCCGCCACGCGACATACCGGAGACTGATTTGCGAATTGTTGAGAGTTTAAGGGTTTCTGATCAGGAACAGCCATTTGTTTTGCGAAGCGAAAAGAATCCTTATCAAACGAAGAAATTTTCAGAGCATTACGAAGATGAAGAAGAATTCAGTGAAGGTGAGATGCTAAGTGTTTGGCAACGACTGAATTTGGAAGATGAAAAGAAAAAAGCCCAGCGCCGTAAACAGGTGATCAGACAGAGCACCATTGACTCTGAAAGTTTTTTAAAACCCAGTGGCATCGATAATGATGAAGGGATTTCAATCAAAGAAATAGAAGAATCCGGAACGTTTTCGATTAAAAAGGCTTTTGATGATGATGTGGTTGAACAGAATCCTGTCATTGTCGACGGTGAAGAAAGTGAAGAACTTGATGAGACTGTGGCAGAACGTCAAAAAGCTGGCTATGAACTTGTGAAGTTACAGCTTGATGGTAAAGATGTTGAATTCTGGCGTAAGAAAAAAGAAGAAGAAGCGCAGGAATAAAGCGTTTGCATAAAAAAGGTCTTACTGATAATGCCGGTCATTTCAGCAAGATTTTTTTCGTCAGAAAATAATGACAATTTTGTCTGTGTTTATATGTAACGTGTGTATGTTATGATTTGCTTAAAACTTTTCGGACTGGATGAGTGAGATCTAAGATTTTGAAGAAAGATTTAAGAGACTATGATATAATAAAGTTTAGTGATTTTATGAGATAATGAGATAGGAGTGAGAATTTTGGGATTTTTAGAACAAATCTTTGATAGCAGTAAAAAAGAGATTAAGCGACTTCAAAAAAAAGTAGATGAAGTGATTGCACTGGAGAGTAAGTTTAAGTCCATGAGTGATGAGGAACTTAAGAATCAGACGGTTTTATTTAAAGAAAGATTAGTGCAAGGGGAAACCCTCGACGACATATTAGTGGAAGCATTTGCGACGGTTCGTGAAGCTGGAGACAGAGTTTTGGGAATGCGTCATTTTCCGGTTCAGCTGTTGGGTGGCATGGTTCTCCACGAAGGGAATATTGCTGAGATGAAAACTGGTGAAGGAAAAACATTGGTTTCAACTTTGCCAGCTTATTTGAATGCTCTTGAAGGAAATGGCGTATACATTGTAACAGTCAATGACTATCTGGCTAAACGTGACAGCGAATGGATGGGTCAGATTCATACATATTTAGGCTTATCGGTTGGTTTGGTTGTCCATGGTTTGTCTTTTCAGGAAAAAATCGACGCATACGGCAGTGACATTGTTTATGGAACGAATAATGAATTTGGATTTGATTATTTGCGGGATAACATGGCATCAACGAAAGCTCAACAGGTACAGCGGCAGTTGAATTTTGCAATTATTGATGAAGTGGATTCAGTCCTGGTGGATGAGGCTCGTACACCGCTGATTATTTCCGGAAGCGGTGATAAGAGTACGAAACTTTATGATTTGGCCAATGGATTTGCCAGAACGCTGCGTGACACAGACTATGAAAAAGATGAAAAAGCTAAATCGGTCATGCTGACTGACGAAGGGGTGATTAAGGCCGAGCGTTATTTCAATCTGGAAAATCTGGCTGATGTTGAGAATATGGAAGTATCGCATCATATTAATCAGGCGATGCATGCCAATCTTTTAATGTTTAAAGATCGCGATTATGTGGTAAAAGATGGTGAAATCATTATTGTTGATGAATTTACCGGGCGTTTGATGCCTGGTCGACGCTATTCTAATGGTCTGCATCAGGCGATTGAGGCCAAAGAAAAAGTCAAAGTAAACCGTGAATCCAAAACACTGGCGACGGTTACCTTCCAGAATTATTTCAGGATGTTTAAAAAGTTATCAGGGATGACAGGTACTGCCAAAACAGAAGAAGATGAGTTCCAAACCATATATAATCTTAATGTCGTTTCCATCCCCACAAATCGACCGTTGGCACGTCAAGACCTGAATGATCTGGTCTATAAATCAGAAAAAGGCAAATTTCTGGCGGTTACTGAGGAGGTCAAACGGCGACACGCTACGGGTCAGCCAATTTTGATCGGAACCATATCAATCGAGAAATCTGAACTGCTAAGTGGTTTTCTTAAACGATCGGGGATAAAACATAATGTCCTAAATGCGAAATATCTGGAAAAGGAAGCTGAAATTGTCGCTAATGCCGGCCAAATGAATGCAGTAACGATTTCTACTAATATGGCTGGTCGTGGTACTGATATCGTTCTGGGAGAAGGTGTTAAAGAAGTTGGTGGTCTACACATTCTGGGAACCGAAAGACACGAGAGTCGGCGAATTGATAATCAGCTGCGAGGTCGTGCCGGTCGTCAGGGTGATCCAGGCTCATCACAGTTCTTCGTATCCTTGGAAGATGATCTGATGCGGGTTTTTGGTTCCGAGAAAATTCAGAATCTGATCGAAACCATTGGAATGGAAGAAGAAATTCCAATTGAGAATAAGATGTTGACCAAAGGGATCGAAAATGCCCAGAAACGCGTGGAAGGCCGTAACTTTGATATCAGAAAGCATGTGCTGCAATATGATAATGTCATGAACCGTCAGCGTGAAATCATCTATCAGCAGCGTCAGGAAGTCATCAACGGAAAAGATGTGGAAGCAGAAATTCTTGATATGACTAAAACCGTCGTTGAAGCATATGTTAATATGTATACGGGTGAAGGAAACTACTTTGATGACTGGGATTTGGAAGGCTTAAAGAAGCATGTTGAAAGCAGTGTGCTGGTTAAAAATAATGTCGTTTTACCGGAAAAACCGGAATCTCGGGAAATGCTGACGGAAGCAATTCTGGCTAAATGTCATGAAGTTTTGAGCGAAAAACGGGACACAATTGGAGAAGAGCAGCTTCAGAATATTGAACGGGCTATCCTCTTAAGAAGTGTTGATTCGGCATGGATGGAGCATATTGACAATATGGATCATCTAAAGCAAGGGATCGGTCTGCGTGCCTATGGACAAAATGACCCGGTTAAAGCCTATACCAAAGAAGGCTTCGACCTTTTTGATGATATGGTTATGCAGATCCAGGAAAACACCGTCCGCTACCTTTATAGTCTGGAAATTAAAAGCGCGCCAAAAGAAGAAAAGTCGGTCGATTTCAGTAACATGAAGACCAATGAAGCGCAGATTGAAGGCAATAGCCAGGGGGCACAGCAGCGTAAAACGCAAAAGGTTGGTCGCAATGACCCATGCCCATGTGGTTCTGGCAAGAAATATAAAAAATGCTGTGGCGCTTAAGAAAACAGTCTATCCTTAAGCAATTTACGGCAGTGATCATAAGAAAAGTATTTTAAAATATACGGTATCTTGTCCAATTCATTCAAAGGGCAAAACCATTGACAAGGAAATGGACTTGAAAGTATTTGAATAAACCTGAAAATTTTACAGTGAAAGGAAGTGAAGATGAGATGGATTTATATGAAGATAAATTATTGATCCAATCAATGGAAAAAAAACTGACAGAATTGGGGAACTCTCTTTGACTTGCCAGTCTTAAAAGAGCGAATTGGGGTTCTCGAAGCAATCACTGAGCAAGCAGATTTTTGGAATGATCAGAAAAAGGCTCAGCTGGTTTTAAAGGAATTAAAAATTCTTAAAATGAAAACCGATCAGTATGACACACTTTCCGAAGAAATGGATGATCTGCTGGTGATGGTTGAACTGATTGAAGCGGGTGAGACCTTTGAAGAGTTTTCAGACAGTCTCAAAAAACTAAATGAAAAAATCGAGAGTTTCCATATCGAAACCATTCTTTCGGGTGAATTTGACAGTAACAACGCCATTATTTCTTTACATCCCGGTGCTGGGGGAACAGAATCCCAGGATTGGACGGAGATGCTTTTAAGAATGTATACGCGTTGGGCAGAGAAAAAAGGCTACAAGGTCAAAACGCTTGATTTACAGCCTGGTGATGTCGCAGGCATAAAAAGTGTCACGCTGATGATCGAGGGAATCAATGCCTATGGTTATCTGAAAACCGAACGAGGTGTTCACCGACTGGTGCGGATCTCGCCCTTTGATTCGTCTGGTCGGCGTCATACCTCATTTGCATCGCTGGATGTGGTGCCGGAAGTTGATGATTCAGTGGAAATTGAAATCAAGCCCGAGGATTTGCGGATTGATACCTATCGCGCCAGTGGCGCTGGTGGCCAGCATGTCAATAAAACAGAATCGGCGGTGCGCATTACCCATCTGCCCACTGGAGTTGTGGTTCAGTGTCAGAACGAACGATCACAGCATCAGAATAAAGATGTTGCCATGAATATGCTTAAAGGCAAGCTTGTTGAAATTATGGAACAGGAAAAAATGGAACATATTGAGGATATCAAGGGCGATTACAGTCAGATCGCCTGGGGCAGCCAGATCCGTTCCTATGTTTTTCATCCCTACAACATGGTTAAGGATCATCGAACCAATGTGGAAGTGGGAAATGTTGGCAGTGTCATGGATGGCGACTTGGATGCGTTTATGAATGCTTATCTCAATTCAATGGTTGAGTCAGGCAGCGGACAGATCAAGGAATAATGCGGGAGGAAAATATGGCAAAAAGCTATGCTCAAATCAACGAAAAAATTAAAAATGGTGATGCGGTAGTGGTAACTGCCGAAGAGGTAATTGAAATTGTTGCAAAACGAGGAATAAAAGAAGCGGCAGAGTATGTCGATGTTGTGACAACTGCGACTTTTGGTCCCATGTGCTCGTCTGGTGCTTTTTTGAATTTTGGACATTCCGATCCACCGATTCGCATGAGTCAAATTATGCTTAATAATGTGGAAGCCTATGGTGGACTAGCAGCTGTTGATACATATCTGGGTGCTACTCAGCCGTCAACGGACCAGGGCATTGACTATGGCGGAGCCCATGTCATCGAAGACCTGATTGCAGGTAAATCTGTTCATCTTGTGGCTAAGTCTCAGGGGACTGACTGTTATCCTCGTACCGAAATTGACACTTGGGTAGATATTAATGATTTAAATGAAGCATATCTTTATAATCCCAGAAATGTGTATCAGAACTATAATGCCGCTATTAATACTTCTGCTAAGCGAATTTTTACCTATATGGGTATTTTAAAACCCAATATGGGAAATGTTACCTATTCGACGTCTGGGCAGTTGAGTCCGCTTCTGAATGACCCATTATTACGAACTATTGGAATGGGTACACGCATTTTCTTTGGAGGTGCCCAGGGGTATGTTTCCTGGATGGGAACCCAGTTTAATACTGCCTGTAGCCGTGATGAAAATGGCTTTCCTCTAACTCCAGGGGCGACATTGGCGCTGATTGGCAATATGAAAGAAATGGATTCCCGATATATCCGGGGCGCGGCTTATGAAAAATATGGCACATCGATGTTTGTTGGGGTTGGCATTCCGATTCCAATTCTTGATGAAGAAATGATGAAATTTGTGTCAGTTACCAATAAAGATCTGACGACAAATATAATTGACTATAGTGTTCAAGGTAAATCACGACCGACAATCAAAAATGTCAGCTATGAGGAGCTGCGTAGCGGCAGTGTTGATATATCGGGCAAAAAAATAAAAACTTCGCCTATGTCCAGTTTGAAAATGGCTAGAGAAATTGCTGGTGAATTAAAAAACTGGATTCAAAAGCAGCAGTTTTATCTGCAGGAACCGGTGACGCAGTTCCCGATGGCGAACACGGTTAATGGATTGGAAATCAGAAAGGCGGAAAAATAATGGTTGTTAAAAAATTATTATTATCTTTTCCACAAGGGTCAGCTGGGGAGCCGGTTGCGATGGAATTGATCAAAACTTATAATCTGGATTTCAACATTTTAAAAGCTTTTATTGATGATAATATTAAAGGAACCCTCTTGCTTGAAGTACGAGGAGAAAATGAAAATATCGACAACGGCATGACTTTTTTAAGAGAACATCAGGTTGGTGTTCGTGAAATTGAGTCCGTTATTGAAGTAAATCATGATGAGTGTGTCGATTGTGGGGCCTGTACTGCTGTTTGTGCTGTTGATGCACTGGAAATGGATAGTGATTTTAATTTGATTCATCATGAAGACAAATGCCTCGAATGTATGCAATGTGTTCAGGCTTGTCCGATGCGAGCCATTCGGGCTTTGATTTAAAGATGATGTTTGAGGAGCGCGTTTATCGCGAAGCAATGAAAGCCTCTGATCTTTCATATTTCCAGATTGAGGAAATGGAGACAGATCTTTATATTGGAGTTGAAGGACATGCTTTAAAGGCTGACTTTATTAAGATGATTCATGCCGAAGTTAAAAGCCAGCGGGCGGCTATTCTTGATTATGAAAAACGCAATCCAGGCTTTATTCATTCCCTGATTCCAATTCGACAAAGAGGGACAGCAGCGCCAATTGTCGCAGATATGATTGAAGCGTCACAAAAAACTTCGATCGGTCCAATGGGAGCTGTAGCCGGTGCAATGGCTAAGCAGATCGGGAAGATGATTGCCCTTCATTCCAGTGAGGTGATCATTGAAAATGGCGGAGACATATTTCTTCAATCCGATAAAACCAGACGGATTGCTCTTTATACGAACAATGAACATTTTAAAAATCTAGGCTTAAAGATAAAACCATACTGGAAAGCTTTAGGAATCTGTACATCTTCTGGAACCATGGGGCATTCATTAAGCTTCGGTAAAGCGGATTCGGTTACTGTAATCAGTGAAAATCCAGCCTTGGCGGATGCGGCTGCTACGGCGTTGGGAAATCGAATTAAAGATGCCAGCGACATTGAAAATGGACTTGAGTGGGTGAAAAATGTTCCCGGTGTTCTTGGTGCTTTAATCATCGTAGAAGATAAAATGGGAGCATGGGGTAGAATTGAGTTATGTTAGCTTAGGAGGATCAAATGAAGAGTATTTTACAATCGAAAAGACTTTATTTGGATGGCGCTATGGGCAGCCAGTTGCAGGAAAAGCTTTCATCAATCGGGCTGATTCCTGAAGAACTAAACCTTACCAATCCGCAAGTGATTAGAGAAATCCATCAGGCCTATCGGGATGCCGGCGCTAACATTTTGTTAAGCTCAACATTTGGTGCCAATCGCTATAAACTTAAAAACAGTGCCTATTCTGTTTCTCAAATCGTAACCGCTGCAGTCGAAAATGTCAGAGCAGCCGAGCCTGATTATGTTGGCCTGGATATTGGCCCCATCGGCGCTCTAATTGGATCCTTGGGTGATATTGAATTTGAAGAGGCAGTTTCGATTTTCAAAGAAGTAATCGAAGCAGGACAAGCCGCAGGCGTTGACCTGATTGTGATTGAAACCATCACGGATATTTGTGAAGCCAGAGCGGCTGTAATTGCAGCAAAAGAAGTGTCTGATTTGCCGATCATTGTCTCGATGACATATGAGGAGAATGGCCGAACATTAACGGGTAGTGATCCTTTGAGTGTTGTTAATATTCTACAGGGGATGGGTGTTGATGTAATCGGGATTAATTGCTCAACAGGACCGCAAGGGATGATACCAATTATTAAGGAGCTCCTTGAATATGCCAGTGTCCCTATTATGGTTGAGCCTAATGCCGGTTTGCCTAAAATGATTGGAGATAAAACCCAATACGACATTAGTGCCGATCAGTTTTCAGCTTTTATGAAGGAAATTGCCAAAATGGGTGCGACGCATTTAGGTGGTTGCTGTGGGACGACTCCGGAACATATCAGCAAAATGATTGCGGCAACAAAAGAGATTAAGCTTGCCGAGAAGAAAACGCAAGGGTTTACGGCGGCCTCATCAGCCACTAAAACAGAGTTTCTTGGGGATGACGTATTGGTCATCGGTGAATCGATTAATCCCACAACGAATGACCTATTAAAAGATTCTTTAAAACAAGGGCGTCTTAATATCGTTTCGGAGTTGGCGCTAAGCCAGAAAAAAGATGGTGCAAAGATTTTGGATATAAATCTTGGTCTACCGGGTATTGATGAGAAAGACTTAATGATTAAGGCGGTTGACGCAGTTTCAAAACTAGTGGATTTGCCATTGCAAATTGACTCTTCGAATCCAGAAGTAATAGCTGCTGTCTTAAGATCCTACCCCGGCCGAGCGATCATTAACTCTGTTAATGGCAAAAAGTCCTCACTCGATGCGATCTTACCCATTGCGAAAAAATATGGGGCTCTGGTTCTGGGTCTGACAATGGATGAAAGTGGAATCCCTGATTCAGTTGAAAAAAGGCTGGAAATTGCAGAAAGAATTATTGCTTCTGGAAAAGACTTTGGACTCTCAACATCGGATTTTTTAATGGACTGTCTGGTGCTGACGGCTTCTGCCCAACAGAAAGAGGTCAAAGAAACCCTAAAGGCGGTTTCAGCTATTCGCGACCGCTATGACATACCAACTGTTTTAGGGGTTTCCAATATTTCTTTTGGATTGCCAAATCGTGAACTTTTAAATCGGACTTTTCTATCGATGGCCTTAAATCACGGTTTGACTAATCCCATTATGAATCCTGGCGATCAGGAAATGATGGATACGATTAGTGCTTTTCGGGCGCTTTGGGGTTATGATGGGCAGTGTATCGAGTATGCCAATGCCTATAAAGAAGTTAAAGAAACAGTGCTAAAAATTTCGACTGAAAAAGTCAGTCTCAAGCTATTAATCGAGGAGGGTCAATCTGATAAGGCGAAAGAACTGACAGAGAAACTTCTTGAAACGAAAGAGGCTATGGAAATTGTCAATCAGGAAATTATTCCGGGCTTGGATGCTGTTGGTGATGCATTTGAAACCGGAGAGGTTTTTTTGCCGCATCTGATGTTTGCGGCTGAGACTGCTCAGAAAGCCTTTGAAGCGATTAAAGAAAAAATGGAGCGCGAAGGGATTGTACAAGTCAGTAAAGGAAAAATTATACTGGCAACAGTTGAAGGTGATGTCCACGACATCGGCAAAAATATTTTGAAAGTCATTCTGGAAAATTATGGTTATACAGTTCTCGATTTAGGAAAGGACGTTGGCGCGGAAACGATCTTAGAGACCATTTTGGCTGAGAATGTCACCTTGATTGGCCTAAGCGCTTTGATGACGACAACTGTCAGAAGTATGAAAAGTATCATTGAATATTTGCGGGAGAAAACCTCCAATCTTTCGATTATGGTGGGAGGGGCAGTTTTAACACCTGAATATGCCATGGAGATCGGAGCCGATTTTTATGGAAAAGATGCCCGAGAAGGTGTATCAATTGCCAGAAAAGTTTTCGAATAATTAATAAATAGCTGCTCATGTTCTTTATACTTTCCTCCAAAAGATTAAGAAAGTTGTAATAGACTTTGACTTCAATGTTAATATAATCTATAATGATTTTAATATTCATACCAGAGAAAGCGGGGAGCAAAATGAAAAAATGGCGATGTACAGTTTGTAATTATGTTCATACTGGGGATACACCCCCGGATAAATGTCCAGTCTGTGGTGTCGGTCCTGAAAAATTTGTGTTAATTGAAGAGGAAGCAGAAAAACCTCCCATAAAAGAAAAAAAATGGCGATGCACGGTTTGTAACTATATTCATGTGGGTGAGAATCCACCAGATATTTGCCCCATTTGCAAAGTTGGACCGGAGAAATTTGTCCTGGTAGAAGAAAACCCGGACGACCTGCCGGAAGAAAAGCGGGAAGCGATTCAGCAGCTTTTATTTAATATCTCATATGGCTTATATGTTATTTCTTCAAAAAAAGATGATAAGCTCAATGCCATGGTCTCAAATACTTTCATTCAGGTTACCAACACGCCACTTAAAGCAAGTGTTTGCTTGGGAAAAGGAACCCTGACTTCCGAATACGTACTTGAATCAGGTGTTTTTGGGGTATCGATCCTTAGTAAGGAAAACCATGATTTAGTCAAACATTTCGGCTATCAGACGGGTCGGGATGTGGATAAGTTTAAAGATATGAGTTATGTAACCGGCGAAAAAACGGGATGTCCTGGCCTTTTAAACTCAATTTGTTATGTTGAATGCGAAGTTGAACAGACCATTGATTTAGGAACCCATTATATGTTTATTGCCAAGGTTCTGGAAGGTGATGGTTTCAAAAAAGAGGAACCAATGACTTACGCCTATTACCGAGCTACCCGTTATTAAATAAGCAAAGCCCCTGCTGATGCAGGGGCTTTCAACGTGCAGGAAAATTTGTTTAGCTAGTTTAGTATCAATAAAAGCCCCCTGAATTGGCAGGGGGCTTTTGAGGAAATTGGGTTAAGGGTTTAACTTAACATTTATCCATGGTTCGGGTAGAGACAACGTCTATACCCAGACCCAATAGATCTTTAATAACGACATCACCAGTTTTGACAGGTGCGTCAATGGAAACCTTATTGATAGCTTCCATGGCTTCAAATATTTTCCCTTTGGGAATCGGTTCTGCGGTTTTTACTGGCAGTCGTGGAAGCATGGCGTTTCTGATTACTACAGTGGTGGGGATTACCCGGGTTGGGTTGGTCATTTCCGCAACGGCATATTTAGGGCCGCGTTTACAAGTATTGCCGGTAACATCATAAGTGCCATCTGCTTTTTCTTCAACGGTCATTTGACAGCCGATTGGACAGACGATACAGGTCATTTCTTTTTTCATTTTTTCGCATCCTCCACTACAAAACGGATTTCTCCGCTAGGATATTTTGCCAGTTCATCTTTGGCAATTTTAAAATTAACCATTTCGGCTGGCAGTAATTTCTTTTCTTTTTTGGTGGCTATCAGCTGGTCACCGATATAGGCATTAACTACCTTGTCTTTAAAGACCTGTCGAACACGCATATAGAAGGTGACCGTCTCATCAACATTTTTCATGGCAACCTGCTGTGGGACAACATAGCCGATCCCATCACCATTAGTGGTGGTAAAAGTGTTTTCTGAATCCAGTTGACCTTTTATATACATTGAGGCGCCTTTTCCGGCCAGGACTGATTCTTCACTGACAAAATCCACAAGGTCATGAACATGGACAACATTACCACAAGCAAATACGCCGGGTACAGATGTTTGACGAAGCTCACCAACAACCGGTCCATTGGTGCGACGATCCATTTCAATGCCAGCATTTCGGGTAATTTCATTTTCTGGGATTAGACCAACGGAAAGGAGTAGGGTATCACAGGGAATATACTCATCAGTTCCTGGAATCGGTTTTAGTCTGTCATCCACTTGCGCAACGGTTACCCCTTCAAGACGATCTTTACCGTGGATAAAGGTAATCGTGTGGCTAAGTTTTAAGGGAATATCATAGTCATCAAGACACTGAACAATATTTCTGACCAGACCGTTGGAATAAGGCATCAGTTCACAGACAGCCTTTACGTTGGCACCCTCTAAAGTCATACGGCGAGCCATGATCAGGCCGATATCGCCAGACCCCAAAATGACCACTTCTTTGCCGGGCATATAGCCTTCCATGTTGATAAAACGCTGTGCAGTACCAGCAGTGAAAACACCGGCAGGTCGATAACCGGGAATGCCGATAGCCCCTGAAGTTCGTTCTCGACAACCCATGGTCAGAACAACTGCTTTGGTTTCAATGGTCATGTAGCCATTTTCTTCGTTGATAACATGAATCGTTTTAATTTCGCCGTTATCAATCAGATCCAGAACCATGGTATTCAAGTAGTAAGGAATCCCAAGTTCAAGGGCCTGTTTAATATAGCGTTCAGCATATTCAGGACCGGTTAATTCTTCATTAAAGGTATGAAGTCCAAAACCGTTATGGATACACTGATTCAAAATACCACCAAGTTCGCGGTCACGCTCAACAATCAGCACATCGTTGGCACCGTCTTTTTTAGCTTCTACAGCTGCAGCAAGTCCAGCCGGACCGCCACCTAATACTACAACATCATAAATCATTATAAAACCTCCTCTGCAGCTGATTTTGTTTTGCCGGAAAGAATGTAAGCAGAATTTTGTTGATCATACATGATATCTTCCAGGGTACAATTGAGTTCACGAGCTAAAATTTCAACAACTCGTGGCGAACAGAATCCACCCTGACAGCGACCCATGCCAGCACGGCTGCGTTTTTTTACTGCCTTTACGGTACGGGCACCGGCACTTCGATGAATGACATCAATAATTTCACCTTCGGTAATGGTTTCACAGCGACAAATGACTTTACCGTATTTAGGGTCTTCTTTAATGATCGCTTCTTTTTCGGCATCAGACATTTCTTCAAAACGCAGATGCTTTCTGACTTTAGGATTGTATTCGTGGTTTTCTTCAATATCCGGAAACATCGGGACAACAATTTCTTCAACTACATAGTGAGCGACAGCTGGAATTGATGTCAGACCAGGCGATTCATAACCAGCAACATTGATAAAGCCTTTGACTGGTGATTCTTCAAGAATAAAATCGCCGTCAGTCGTGGTAAATGAAGCTTTTACTGGTGTATTTCTCAGCCCGGCATAAGATCGGATAATTTTGTTCATAGGAATAGACGGGACATTTTTCAAGGCATTTTCTTTGATATAGTCAAGTCTTTCACTGGTCGTTGAGACGTCTCCTTTATCCACAGGTTCAGCATCCGGACCAATTAAGAGATTGCCATGAACAGTGGGGGCAACCAGAATACCTTTGCCTTTTTTTGATGGACATGGGAAGATGACTTTATTGACAAGTGAACCTGCTTCTTTATCGAAGATAAAATAGTTACCCTTTCGAGCCAGCAGTTCGAAGTAAGGTTCTCCAACCATTTCGTAGATATCATCCGCATAAACACCTGCCGCGTTAATAATTTTTTTAGCTTCGATATCGCCAGCAGTCGTCGTGATTTTAAATGAATCGTCTAACTTTTTAATGTCGGTGACAAGATGATTCAGTTTTAAGGTTACACCATTGTCGACAGCGTTTTCAGCAGCGTGAACACAAAGCTCAAAAGGAGAAACAACACCGGCAGTAGGGGAGTATAAGGCACCACATACATCAGGGTTAAGGTTGGGTTCCATTTGGTGAACTTCTTCCTTAAAAATAATCCGCATGCCAGGAACCCCGTTTTTCAGACCGTTTTGGTAAAGCTCGTGCAGGGTTGCCATTTCATATTCATTATGGGCAACCACCAGAGAGCCACATTGTTTGAAGGGAACATCCAGATCCTCACAGATTTTTTCATACATAATGTTTCCAGGTGCATTGAATCGACCTTTGAATTTATAAGATGGTGCGTCATAACCTCCATGAACGATTGCTGAATTTGCCATGGTAATCTGATTTCCCACATCGTTTTCACCATCTAACAAAACCACATCTAGTTTATAACGGGTTAACTCTCTTGCAATATAGGAACCAGCAATACCGGCGCCAATGATAGCGATATCATACATACTATTTTTCCTCCTTTTATGATAAGTCATCACTTTCTTTTATTATCCCCAGTTCATTGACTGTGTAAACAGCTTGGAATAAATTAAAAACCACACAATTTCCTTAAATCTGTCGATTTAAAAAAACAGTGTGGCTCTCCGTTGCCTGATATTTATTTGTTTATTCCTGATCCGTGCGGATCTGTTCAATTTTTTTCCATAAAGGTTTGTGCGAGGTGCTCGATGATAGGGCACCAGCTACCAGACAGGAACGTACTTCGTCTTCTGTCTGAATAAAACCGCCGGTTACGATGGGAATATTGACTTCCTTTCGAACCTGCTGAATGAGTTTGGGTACAAGTCCCGGTAATACTTCAATGGCATCAGGCTTAATTTTGCGAGCAGAATCAATGGAAACATCCATCGCTGATGAATCCAATAAAAATAATCGCTGAATTGTCATCAGATTTTCTTGCTTGGCCCGGGTAATGATATTGTTTTTGGTTGTAATAATGCCAGTTGGCTTAATCTCTTCTTTAAGATACTTGATAAAGTATGAATCCTGAGAATAACCCTTAATCAGGTCGAGATGGGTAAAAACATACTTGCCTGATTTAGTGCACAGGTCAACCATTTTTTTTAAATTAAAAACATTACCGGTCAGCAGAAAAATGATCTGAGAGGATGATTTCAGTGCCTCCTGCAAATCTCTGGGATCCCGAACTGCAACAATAATGGGGTTGTTCTTAAACATCAAAAAACATTTTTGTGTCGACATAGCCCCTCCCTTAATAATGACTCGGGTACATTATAACACAAGAATTAAAATTGGGAAGGGATAATTTTAAAATATTTAACAAGGGATTAACAAATAAGGGTGGTATGCAGATAAAATAGTTTTATCTGCATACCGAAAAGGTCTTATTCAGCGTCTTCCCAGCCTTTAGAGCATTCTACAGCTTTTAACCAGCCAGCATATAATTTAGCACGAACATCAGCATCCATCATTGGTGCAAATGAAGTGTCAAGTTTCCAGGCATTGGTTACAGCATTTTTGCCATCCCAGAATTTAACAGCCAGACCAGCCAGGTAAGCAGCACCCATAGCGGTAGTTTCAACGATCGAAGGACGATCAACAGGAACACCCAGGATATCAGCCTGGAACTGCATCAGGAAGTTATTGGCGCAAGCACCACCGTCAACTTTTAAAGAAGCCAGTTTGATGTTAGAGTCTTTCTCCATAGCATCCAGAACGTCTTTTGTCTGATAAGCCAGAGATTCAACAGTTGCTCTGATTAAATGTGCTTTGTTGGCACCACGAGTCAGGCCAAGGATTGCGCCACGAGCATACATATCCCAGTGTGGAGCACCTAAACCAACAAATGCTGGAACCATGTAAACACCATTGGTGTCAGCTACTTTATTACAGTAGAATTCGCTGTCAGGAGCAGAATCTACCATTTTAACTTCGTCACGCAGCCATTGGATAGCAGCACCAGCAACGAAGATTGAACCTTCAAGTGCGTATTCAACACTGCCATCAAGTCCCCAGGCAATGGTGGTAACCAGACCGCTGGTCGATTTAACTGGTTTTTCACCTGTGTTCATCAGCATGAAGCAACCGGTTCCATAGGTGTTTTTAGCCATACCTGGTTCGAAACAAGCCTGTCCAAATAAAGCAGCCTGCTGGTCACCGGCAGCGCCAGCGATTGGAATTTCAGAACCAAACAATGTGGTTGTTCCGTAAGTATCAGATGATGGTCTAACTTCTGGCAGCATAGAAGCTGGAATATCCAGTTCTTTTAACATTTTTTCATCCCATTTTAATGTTTTGATGTTAAAGGCCATTGTACGAGAAGCATTTGAATAATCTGTTACATGAACTTTTCCTTCTGTCAGTTTCCAGATTAACCAGGTATCGATGGTACCAAATGCCAGTTCGCCTTTTTCAGCGCGTTCTCTGGCGCCTTCTACGTTATTTAAAATCCAGTTGATTTTTGTGCCTGAGAAATAAGCATCAATAATCAGACCAGTGTTTTCCTGAACATAGTCGCCTAAGCCGCGAGCTTTTAATTCATCACAGAAAGATGCGGTTCGACGGCATTGCCAGACAATGGCGTTATAAATAGGTTCGCCGGTTTTTTTATCCCAAACGACGGTGGTTTCACGCTGATTGGTAATACCGATGGCGGCAATTTCATCTGCGGTGGCACCGATTTTTGACATGGCTTCGGTTACAACACCACTCTGGGTAGCCCAAATTTCCATTGGATCATGTTCAACCCAACCGGCTTTTGGATAAATCTGAGTAAATTCTTTTTGTGCAACACTAACGATTTCGCTGTCATGGTTAAATAAAATCGCTCTTGAACTTGTAGTTCCTGCATCCAGTGATAAGATATACTTTTTCATAAGTATAATCCCCCCTATTTATTTTTTATTTATTTAATTATGTAAAGACATAAAAAAATCTTTGGGAAGTTGGCATTAAAAAAAGGCACACTAACAAATTTACATATTCACTTAATGTAAAAAAGAAAGTACGGCCCTCCAAAACTCCTGCCAAAATATAAAATTATTGTGATTTACGAGGATGCAATTTTAATAGCATTCTCAATTCGAGATTATGATAACATAGTCCGTTCGACTTGTAAAGGATTAACAACAAAAAAAGAATGTTAATTTATTAACGTATATCTTAAGTTCTGTGAAGCCTTAGATATGGGCATGTTGTCAGGCAATTAAAAAAAATTTATATCTAGACCAATCGGGTTGTGAAAGGACAGTTTCTAAAAACAAAAGAATTCATGATTACGAATTCAGACTGATTGGATTTATAGCGCCAATTGACGGATGACTCCGTATATTATAAGGATTTACGAAATGGCAGGATAAAATTTAAAAAGGATTTAATCGTCAGACCGTTGCGGCTTAAATGATTATGAACTATAATTTTAGTATCGATCGCATAATAAGATTAGATGGGATCAAATATAACCTTGCGGGACAAAATGCTGTTCAATTAATTGCTGCTGTGATATAATCTGGATCATCAACAGGTTTTTGCACCGCTTTAACGAAGAGATGGGAAAACAATGACAAAACAATTTACACATTTACATGTACATACGGAATATAGTTTGCTGGATGGATTTGGGCGCATCGAGCAGCTGGTGAAAACGGTCGCAGATCAGGGGATGAAAAGCATTGCGCTGACTGATCATGGGGTTTTATTTGGTGCGATTGATTTTTATCGGGCTTGTTTAAAGAACGACATTCACCCGGTTATTGGCTGCGAGGTTTATGTTGCGGCTCGCCGTCTGGATCAGAAAGAAGTCCAGTTTGATAAGGAAAACGCCCATCTGATTCTATTGGCAGAAAATAATATTGGTTATAAAAATCTGATGAAAATAGTATCAACTGGTTTTGTTGAAGGTTTTTATTACAAACCGCGTGTCGATCATGATTGTCTGCGTGAACATAGTGAGGGCATTATTTGTTTATCGGCTTGCATCGCTGGTGAGATTCCAAATCTGATCATTAACAATGAAATAAAAAAAGCTGAAGAGCGCTGTTTATTATACCAGGATATTTTTGGGAAAGATAATTTTTTTCTGGAACTACAGGATCATCGTTTACGAAACGAGGCTCTGGTTAATGAGCGCCTAAAAGAAATTGGTAAAAAACTGTCAATTCCGCTTGTAGCCACAAATGACGTCCATTATATCAATAAAGCGGATGCCGATGACCATGATATTCTTTTGTGTATTCAAATGGGAACAACCGTTGAGGATGAGAAGCGGATGCGTTTTCCTAATCAGGAATTTTATTTAAAGACCTTTGATGAAATGTCGCGCCTTTTTGTGGACATCCCGGAAGCGATTGAAAACACCAACCTGATTGCCAGCAGATGTCAGGTTAGTTTCGATCTTGAAGAAACTCATCTACCGGTTTTTGACTTGCCTGCGGGTGAAACAGCCGTTAATTACTTAAAAGATATGTGTTTGTCGGGTTTGAAAAAAAAATATGGCCAACTATCACCAGAAATAATGGATCGTGTTATTTATGAATTAAACGTAATCCACACCATGGGCTTTGATGACTATTTCCTGATTGTATGGGATTTTATAAAATATGCCAAAGACAACAACATTATGGTTGGACCTGGCCGGGGCAGTGCTGCCGGTAGCCTGGTGGCTTACGGGCTGGACATAACAACGATTGATCCGATCCAGTATAATCTGTTATTTGAACGTTTTCTTAATCCAGAGCGGGTAACAATGCCCGATATCGATGTTGACTTCTGTTATGAAAGGCGACAGGAAGTGATCGATTATGTGGTGTCAAAATACGGTCTTGATCATGTGGCACAAATTATTACTTTTGGCACCATGGCGGCTAGAGGTTCTATTCGCGATGTCGGCCGTGCCATGAATCTACCTTATAGTTTTGTCGATAAGGTGGCCAAGGAAATACCGATGCACCCGGGAAAAAATATTACAATAAAAGATGCCCTGGCGGAAAATCCGGAGTTAAAAAAAATGGTTGAGGCGGATGACCAGGTCAAAAATCTTCTACAGACCGCGCAAGCGATTGAGGGCTTATCCCGGCACGCTTCTACCCATGCTGCCGGCGTCGTGATTTCTGATTTGCCATTGGTTGAGTATATTCCCCTTTATCGAAATGGGGATATGATTACAACGCAGTTTACCATGGGGCTGTTAGAAGATTTGGGACTACTAAAAATGGATTTTTTGGGTTTGCGGACTTTAACGGTTATTCGCGATACCCTCGAAAATATTCGCCGCGCGAAAAAAACTTGTCCTCAACTTGACGCAATTAAAATGGATGATCAGGATGTTTATGCGATGCTTTCAAAAGGCGATACTCTTGGTGTTTTTCAGCTGGAAAGCCGGGGCATGCAGCAGTTTGTTAAAGAACTGCAGCCAGGTAACTTTGAAGACATCATCGCCGGGATTTCATTGTATCGACCAGGCCCGATGGAACAGATCCCCCGGTATATCAGAAACAAGAAGAACCCGGCCGAGGTGACTTATCTTCATCCTTTACTGGAACCGATTTTAAATGTCACTTATGGCTGTATGGTTTATCAGGAGCAGGTCATGCAGATTTTCCGGGATCTGGCCGGCTTTTCTATGGGACGTAGTGATCTGGTCAGACGTGCCATGTCGAAAAAGAAACAATCAGTCATGGATGCTGAGGGGCATGTCTTTGTCTATGGCGAAGTTGATGCGAGTGGTAAGGTTTTAGTTGAAGGGGCTATTAGAAGAGGCGTGCCTGAAGCAGCCGCGAAAAAACTTTATGAAGAAATGAAAGATTTTGGCAATTACGCTTTTAACAAGTCACATGCGGCAGCTTATGCGGTGATCGCTTATCAGACTGCCTGGTTAAAATATCATTATCCTCAGGAATTTATGGCGGCCTTAATGTCCAGTGTTATGGATGATGAGAAAAAGGTAGCTAAGTATATTGATGAATGCCGAAAAATGACTATCCATGTTTTGCCCCCTAATGTCAACGCCAGTTTCCAAAAATTCAGTGTTTCAGGTAATTCAATTTGTTTTGGCCTGGGAGCCATTAAAGGATTGGGAAAAAACCCCATTGAAGCGATTATTATAGCACGTGAGCAGAGTGGCGATTTTGAGAGCTTTCGTGATTTTTGTGAGCGAGTGGATTTAAAGCAGCTAAATAAGCGCTGTATTGAGAGCTTGATTAAGGGAGGTGCCTTTGATTTTACCAGTCAATCCCGGGCACAGTTGTTATCTGATGCGGAATTGATTATCGATCAGGTTCAGGTTGAAAAAAAAGACCGCTTGTCGGGTCAAATTTCCTTGATGGAAATGGGCGCTATGGGTAGCAAAGAAAGCCTCCTAAGTATGAAACAGGAACATTTTCCAGAGCGTCAGCCTTTTTCTAAGGCTGAGCGTTTAGCTCTGGAAAAAGAAGTGCTGGGACTTTATGTAACGGGACATCCATTGGATCAATATGAAGAAATATTGAAAAAAACTGTGAATTTATTCTCTAATATGGTAGATAATGATCAGGAGCTTGAGGAAGCAGGGTTTTCTAACGGTCAAATGGTAAGCATTGGCGGACTGATCACCGAGCTCAAGCCGATGATGACAAAAAAAGGTCAAATGATGTGTTTCCTGACCGTTGAAGACCTATATGGAAAAATCGAAGTAGTGGTTTTCCCCAGAGTATATGAGTCCTATCGTCGATACCTGAAAATGGATCAGCCCGTCATTATTAAAGGTAAAATCAGTTATAATGAAGAAACGAGTGCTTCGGTACTGGCCGATCAGATTTTTCCGATCGGTGATCTTCCTGATCAGTTGGCCAAAACAAGTGTTCGTGAAGAAAGTTCTACCTATAAACTTGATAAAAAAGTTAAAAAACTTTATTTGAAATTTTCAGATTACAGCCAAAAGTACTTAATTGATAAGGTGAAGAAAGTGTTGGTGCGATTTCCAGGTGAGATGCCGGTTGTTTTATATTTCGAAAAAGAAAATAAGCGCTTTGGTGCAAATCGGGAAATGTGGATTCAATTAGATGATCAATTAATCAATGAACTTGAAATCATTTTAGGTAATCAGAATGTGGAGGTAAATTAAATGCGGATTGGTGTTTTAACAAGTGGTGGTGATGCTCCTGGTATGAACGCGGCTATACGGGCGGTGGTAAGAACGGCAATTTATCATAATATTGAAGTTTATGGGATTCAGCGCGGTTACTCAGGCCTGCTGGAAAAAGAAATTGTCCCGCTAAATGTTTATTCAGTGGCTGACATTATTCAAAAAGGGGGGACAATTTTACGAACCTCTCGAAGTGATTTCTTTGCCACTGAAGCTGGAAAAAAAGCAGGTGCTGCAGTTTTGGAAGAATATGGTATTGATCACCTGATAATTATCGGTGGTGACGGCAGTTTAAACGGCGCATTGGCTCTTGAACAGCTGGGCTGCAGCGTGCTGGGGATTCCCGGAACGATTGATAATGATCTGGGGTGCAGTGACTATACCATTGGCTTTGACACGGCGGTAACAACGGCACTTGACGCGATTGGCAAAATTCGTGATACTACCTATTCGCATAACCGGATTAATGTGATTCAGGTCATGGGTCGAAAATGTGGGGATATTGCCCTTTACTCAGGACTCAGCGGTGGAGCCGAAGCGATGATTTTGCCTGAAGTGGAAACGGATTTGGATGCTATTTGTGAAAGGTTGCTGATTGGTAAAGACCGTGGTAAACTCCACAGTATCGTGATGCTCGCAGAAGGTTGCGGTGATTACTTTGACTATTGCGAGAAAATTCAGGAAAAAACTCAGGTGATCACTAAAGGAACAAATTTGGGGTATATTCAAAGAGGTGGAAGCCCATCCAATGAGGATCGCAATCTTGCCAGCTTTATGGGGTATCATGCGGTTGAAGCGCTCATTAGAAAAGAAAGCGGTCGTGTGATCGTCAAACAGAAGGGTGAATTCCTGGCAGTCCCCTTGCTGGAAGCATTGGATATGCCGAAAATTTTCAGGCAGGATATCTATGATATCGCGTCTATTTTATCGATTTAAATATCAGAAATGAGGAATAATATGAAGAAAACAAAAATTGTCTGTACACTGGGACCTGCCACAGATTCCAAAGAATTGTTAAAAGAGCTGATTCTTAACGGAATGAACGTGGCGCGTTTGAATTTTTCTCACGGCAGTCACGAAGAACATGCAGCTCGAATTAACCGGGTGAAAGAAGTGCGAAAAGAACTGGGGATTCCGGTTGCGATCATGCTTGATACAAAAGGTCCTGAAATTAGAACAGGAGAACTGACTGATGGGAAAGTTGAACTGGTTAAAGGGGAAGAAGTTATACTAACTAGCGAAATCATATCAGGAGACCAGAAACGGGTGAGCATTTCATATGAAAATTTACCAGGTGAACTCAATGCTGGTAATCGGATTCTAATTGATGATGGTTTGATTCAATTGGAAGTTAAAAAGATTGATGGGAGTGAAATCTTTTGCGAAATCCTCAATGGTGGCAGTCTGGGTAGCCGTAAAAGTATTAATATACCGGATGTCAACATTGAATTACCGGCTTTGACTGAAAAAGACAAAGGTGACATTATTTTCGGTATTCAGCAAAAAGTTGATTTTGTAGCGGCTTCTTTTGTGCGCAAACCGAAAGATGTTCTGGAAATTCGCAAAGTACTGGAACAGAATAGCGGTGACCGGATCAATATTATCTCTAAAATTGAAAATCGTGAAGGAGTCGAAAAAATCGATAAAATTTTGGCTGTTTCAGATGGTATCATGGTTGCTCGTGGGGATCTGGGCGTCGAAATTCCAGCTGAAGAAGTGCCTCTCGTACAAAAGAGTATTATTAGAAAATGCAATCTGCTGGGTAAACCGGTTATTACGGCAACTCAGATGCTTGATTCGATGATGCGAAATCCGAGGCCGACGCGAGCCGAAGTTGGGGATGTGGCAAATGCGGTTTTTGATGGAACTGATGCTGTCATGCTTTCCGGCGAAACAGCGGCGGGTGCTTATCCCTTGGAGGCCGTTAAAACGATGAATAATATTGTCGTTCAGAGCGAATGTTCAGAAGAATATGAAAGACGTAAAAAACCGGATCATGGAGAGCTGAGCATTACCAATGCAGTGAGTGAGGGGGCTTGCCAGATCGCTACCCAGTTAGGCGCTAAATCGATTGTGGCAGCGACTTCCTCGGGTCATACCGCCCGCATGATCTCCAAGTATCGTCCGGATTGCAGTATTCTGGCGGTCACGGATAAAGTGTCAACGGTTCGCCGACTGGCGCTGGTCTGGGGCGTTGATTGCATTTATATTCCTGAATTTAAAGATACGGACGCTATGATTGTAGACTCGGTCAAGCAGGCAGTCGCTCTTGATTATGTTCGATTCGGCGATATTGTTGTAGTTGCGGCTGGGGTGCCTTTAGGGGTACAGGGCAATACCAATATGATTAAAGTCCATACGGTTGGTAACGCCATTATCAATGGTGTGGGGATTGGTAAAAACCCGGTAACCGGTAATGCAAAACTGATTACGGCTGCCAATCTGGATGATTTCCAAGAAGGCGATATTCTGGTTGTTCAGTCATTGACACCGGACATCAGTGCAATACTGCCTAAAGCGGCAGCGATTATCACCGAAGAAGGGGGCTTAAGCTCAGAAGGTGCAATCGCCGGACTCCATTATGATATTCCAGTCATTGTGAACGTCTTAAAAGCATTGGAACTCATCGAACACGGCAAACTGATTTCCATCGACCCCAAACGCGGCATCGTCTACCAAGGGAGGGTGACAATGATGTAAGGCAATGAAGCCGGGCAAAGAAAAAAAAGAAGTGCCTCGGGCATTCAAGTTCACTTGAAAATGCCAGAGGCACTTCTTTTTTTTCTTTATCGGGCGAAGCACGATACGAGTTGCAGCGTCAGCTGCAAGGAGTA
>JASGLP010000023.1 GCA_030156895.1 Eubacteriaceae bacterium
TTTTCTTTAATCATGAGAAAAAAGTGGCCTGATTTTGAAAGGAGCCATAACTAACGTTTTTTCATTTTGTGTCTTGACAAGCGTGTACATTATAATATCTATTATAAAAGCAAAGCAAACTGGGATACCGAGCTTGAGAAAATACCAAAGTTTGAAGAGCTCCCAAATGAATAAAGCATTAATCGTGTCTGTATTTTCGACAACGATTATAAAGAGATCATCAATAAATAAACAGACACTTTGATTTAATGAGGGGATCGAGAAAAATGATATCAAGGACATGGCATGGAATTGTGCCGATAGAAATGAAGGATGCATTCGAAAAGTATGAATACGAAACAGGTGTAAAAGATACACCGGCAATTTTGGGAGATAGAGGCGCTTTTTTAAAAATTGTTGAACAGGAACAATACGCACATTTCTTTTTATGTACAAAATGGGATAACATGGAAAGCGTCATCGCGTATGCCGGTAATAATCCAGCCATTGCAGTGACATACCCGGAAGATGAAAAATATGGTTTGATTTCAGACCCTATAGTAATTATTCAGGAAGTTACAGATGACAGCAATCCTTTTATTTAACAAACACGGTTTAGAGCAATTTGCAATTTGTTGAACGTTCAAGACTTGTTATGACTGAAATGAATGGGAAGAAGGTCTTATATATTTGGATAATATAATCGAAAGGTTATCCACTTGAAAACATGAAACCGCCCCGCGGCATGACAGGTTTCGAAACATCCCTACGCAATGCCCAATTCATATTCATCAAGGAGAATCAGTATGGGAAATACAACACTCATTTTGTTTATATTGATTATGCTTGCTTTCATGACACGGGGACGTTCGATCCTATCAGACCGATCAGAAAGTATTGGATACACAAATGATTCACGCTTACTTTCCAAAAAAATCAGATTTTGTCAGATTTTCCCAAGAAGAAAATCAGGATCAGTGCCTGGAAATAAAAACAAAAATCAGATTAAGTGACCAGCAACTGGCAGACATTTTAAAAAAGAACAGGGAATATCAACATCTTGAGAGCTACGAAAAGTCAAAACGGAATCAATTGATCAGACAAATCCACGGTGAGACTGGCAGTAGTATCCGCCAATTGAGTCGTGTACTGGGATTGGGGAAAATGATTATCGAGCAGGCGTTAAGGGAAAGAACATGACAAACGAAACGTCCCCGCGTCATGTGCCCGCGTCATGAGAATTCCCTGGAAACGATTGTAAAAAATGAACAACAGTTTGAGAGAATTATTGCGATGCTGCCTTTTTCTCTTTCCACTATAACCCTGGACGGGACGGTTCTTTATGTCAATCCCAAGGGCATGGAATATCTGGAAATCGGACTGGAAGTGATTGGTCAAAAAGCCGCCATGATGCACTGGGTGAATCCGGAAAGAAGACTGGTCTGGCTGGACAAGATTAAAAATGAGGGCAGTGCCATCGATTTTGAGATGCATGTCAGGACGGCGACCGGCGACCTTTAATCTGCTATGAAAAGGACAAAAACGAGCAGTCTCTCAGCGAAAGAGTAACAGAGCTTTGCCAAAAAACGGCAGCGTCCATGGGTTTTGAAGGGCATCAGATCGAAGAAATGGCCCTGCTGGGTATGCTCCATGATATCGGCAAAATCGGATTAAGCCAGAATATTTTAAACGGCAATCATCATCTCTCGGAAAGTGAGTGGAAGGAAATAAAAAAACATCCGGAAACCGGTTATCATATTCTTAAATCGGTCAGTGAATTTTCAGCGATTGCGGAATTCGTGCTTTGCCACCATGAAAGACCTGATGGACAAGGCTATCCCAGGGGGCTGGAGGATCATAAAATTCCTGTTCAGGCCAGAATCCTCAGCGTCGCGGAAGCCTACGACTCAATGACCAACCAGCATTATAAAGAACCGCTGTCGCTGATCGAGGCCATCAGGGAGCTGCAATTAAATATTGGGAAGCAGTTTGATGAACAAGTCGTAAAAATATTTGTGGAGCTGGTGAGCTGTTAAATTTACATTATGCTGGCAACTTTTTTGCCAGATGATGAAAAAGCATTAAATTTTCACTTGTTTAAAAGTGTGATATATTGCAAAATAAATGAAGCATATAATAAATAGCATGATAATGAATAAAAGAAGAAGGAGAGGCGGATGATCACTTACACGCTGCAGACAAATATTACAGCCATTTTTATGTTAATGATTGTTTTTAAGGGCGCCCAAAAGCATGCCGATCTGACCCGGGACAGAGATCGCATTTTTATGAATCTGCTGATCATTAATGGACTGATCCTTTCAATTGACAGCTTTTCCATCCTCTTATATGATGTGCCCGGACAGGCGGTTTTTGTCTGCCAATCACTTTTAAAAATGGCCTTTTATATCTTAAATCCCCTGCCTGGCTTTTTATGGATTCTTTATGTCTATGACTTTATTTTCTATAATAAAAAGGGCTTTAAAAGATTGTTTAAAATTGGTATCATTCCCATTATCATCAATGCCCTGCTGGCGGTTGCCAGTATTTGGGGCGGTTATCTTTTTGTGATTGGACCTGGGAATCACTATCAGCGCGGGGAATGGTTTTTACTGATGCCCTTTTTTGCATTTGCCTATACGATCATTGCTTTTATCATGATTTTTTTAAACCGCAACCGGATTCAGCAAAAGGATTTTCTGCCGCTTATGTTTTTTGCGATTCCACCCGTCATTGGCGGTTTGCTGCAGACTTTTTTTTACGGATTGGTTTTGTTATGGCCGTCGATGGCGCTGTCACTGCTGATTATTTATGTTTTTATCCAATCAAAAGCCATCAACACTGATTTTTTGACAGGGCTTAACAACCGACGAGAGTTTGACTATTATCTGGAAGACTGGCGAAAATGGAAAAAGGACGATAAAAAAATTGCCGGCTTTATGATGGACATGGATCATTTTAAAGTAATTAATGACAACTATGGTCATCAGGTTGGCGATCAGGCACTAATTGAAATGAGCCGAATTTTAAGTACAAGCTTTAGAAGAAACGATTTTCTGGCACGTCTGGGCGGGGATGAATTTGCGGCGATTATTGAAATAAATGATCCCCAGGAAATCGAAATCCTAACTGCAAGAATTTACGAAAAGATTGATTTTTTTAATCAGGGAAACACCGGCAGCTTTCAGTTGAGTATCAGTTGCGGCAGCGGTGTTTTCATGCCGGAGCAGGACGGATCACTCAGTGATTTTTTTGACCAACTGGATAAACGGATGTATGAAGAAAAGGCGAGAAGAAGGGCAATTAAATGACTGTGAACGATGCAATAATAATGGATGTCAGTCCCCTGATGATTGTTGCTGTCATCTGTGCTTATATCGTGAAAGGGATGTGCGGCTTTGCTAATACCATCGTATTTACCTCTATTTTAAGTTTTCAGAATGACAATATCAATATTACACCGGTTGATTTACTCATTGGCATTCCATCCAATATTCTACTGGCAGTTCGTGAGCGAAAGGCTGTGAAATTAAAGCTGTGGCTCCCGCTGGCAGCTTTAGTTTTGATAGGCAGTTTGCCAGGAATATTTCTGCTTAAATACGGAGATGTTGTCTTCATAAAAATTTTGCTTGGGATTGTGATAACGGGGCTAGGAATTGAAATGCTGTTTCGGGAATTCCACAGACAAAGAAGCAAATCATCGCCAATGGGAATCTTTATTATTGGACTTTTATCGGGTTTTATAACCGGTCTTTTCGGGATTGGGGCCTTACTGGCTGCTTATATGGGTAAAACAACAGATTCACCCGATGCCTTTCGGGGGAATTTGTGTATGGTGCTGCTGACGGACAATCTGTTCCGATTGATCATGTATAGCCTAACAGGTATTATTACGCTAAAAATAGTTAAAAATGCTATGATCTTATTTCCTTTTATGCTGATCGGTCTGGGCTTAGGAATTCAGTTATCGAAAATTTTGGATGAAAAAATCGTGAAGGTAATCATTATTTGCATGCTCATTGTTTCCGGTTTATCGCTGATTGCTGTCAATGTGTGATAATCAGCGTCTGGGATACCAAATAGTCAGTGAAAAAACTGATTATGTCGGGAATGAGGATTATTTGATGGTTAAGCTTTTAAAATAAGACAAAATAAAGCAATGAATGTCGGGAAGGTAACCTTAAAAGGCTCTATACTGTAATCACAGCAGGAGGTAAGTGCAATGGAATGGACGGAATCAATCAGTAAAGCAGTTCAGTACATCGAAGATAATATTACAGAAAGCATCTCGGTTGACGCAGTTGCCCGGTATGTGGGGATTTCTCCTTTTTATTTTCAAAAGGGTTTCAGCATGTTGTGCGGGCTTTCTGTGATGGAGTATATTCGCAGCCGCTGGCTATTGTGTCGAAATGTATGCTGATCCGGCTGAGTACCCCAAAGGAACCTTGGACGAGAATTACTACTCGGAAATCTGGATTCCGGTCAAGAAGAAATAACAAAGATAAACCCCTGCTAATCAAAAGATGAAGGGGTTTATCTTTGTTTTTTTGGGAAAAAAGATTTACTTAACAAGAAGTAGAGCAAATTAAAAAGAAACGAAAGTTTTTGCTGTGCTCTTAGCAGCAGTCCCCACCGCAAAAACTGCGACTGGCCATTTTTTCCTTCATTAGAATTCTCACCAGTTGGTCCTTGCTGATTTCAAGCCAGGCTGCCAAATCCTGATTAGTTGGGTAGACGCCTTTTTGTTTGATTTGACCATCAACCAGTGTTAATGGCAAGGTATTTTGATCACCAGACGCTAGTGCGGATTGGACGATTTTATTATCGGTAAAGGCTTCCGGGTTTTCATTCAGCCCGAATTGTTTTATATTTTGACCATCCCGAGTCAAGGCTTTGATCATGCTGGCCAGACGGAACTTCTCGCGGTCAGCGCTGGAGCCGCAGCCCACAGCGCCCGAAAAGTTCTGGGTGTCATATATTTCAACTGTTTTCATGACTTTTTCTCCAATTCCAGGTCTTAACAAAAGACCCGATTTTTTTAAAACGCAATCTCCAAATAGCGGTTAATCAACCGTGAATTTTAGTATTTGCATTTATTATAATCATTATAAATTACAACTCTTAAAAAGTTATAAAAGAAGACTGTAATAAAAGAAGTTAACAAGGGTTAATGAATAGAAGAGTTATGATATTTTCTGATTTAAAGCGAGTTAGTGGTTTAACAATGGGAGCCGCATAATGTATTATGATAATTGCGATGATAGTTTAAAAATATGTTATACTAAAAATAATGCGGCTTTTGGCCTAGATAAGCGATATAATATTTTATGATATTGTTGTGACAAGATTTAAATGGCGATAATTTGTTGTAAACAGAAAATATTATCTGATTAAGGAGTAGGATTTGATTATTGGAAGCATGACCCTTCGTATCGATGTCCCATGGGTTCATTCCCTGAAGGAAAAGCGGCAGATTGTCAAAAGTCTGATCGCCAAAGGCAGACAGAAATTTAATATTTCCCTTGCTGAAGTGAGTGCTCAGGATTATCATCAGTCTATTGTTTTGGGAATGGCTTGTGTGACAAATGAAACAAGAGTGGCCGACCGCACCATGGAGCAAGTTCTAAAATTTATGGAAGAGAATTCGGAAGGTGAAGTTTTTGTTCTTGTACGCGAATTCAGATAATTTGATATGGATATTTCGCAAATAAAATCATGTTTAACGATAATAGGGTGGTGAAAATTTTAAAAGTGCCGATTAGAGATAAATACCATCATCTCGGAAAAGAATAGCATGATAAAGTTTATTTTGCATTGAGGGAATTTGAAAATGATGCTTAATTTTAGCATTATTTGAATTGCAGACATGATCGGTTAAGAATATTAAAAGCTGGCTGTAAGAAAGAAAAGAAATAACAAGAGAAAGTTTAGGTGATACAGTTGAAAATATCAAAAAAAGATGCCTTAATGTGGTTTGAATTTTTTGCCATGCTGCCGGAGGATGAGGAACTGATGGTTAATCAGCAGGAGATCGTTTATGCGACTTTTGCCCAGATTGAAGCAGCAATTGAAGACCGTAACGAGAAGTTGAAAAAGGACATCAAAAATCTCAAGTCGCTGGATAAACGCACCCTTTACGTCGGGGATGACAAAAAATTCCCCCAGGGCTGCAAATCCTGTCTCATAGGCTCTGGCTTAAGTGCGGTTCGCAAAACCAATAAATGCAATATTGAATGTAAGTTCTGTTATAACTATGGTGAGCTTGATGATATTGCTCCCATCGGAGAGGGCTTATGGGAAATTGGCGGCACAAAATTTTATGAGAAAGATCTTGATCTGCTGCTTGCGATTCAAACACCTCCAACTGGTCTGGCTTACGTTTTACTGGAACCTTTTATGGAAATTGTAATTTACTATCCGGTCATCAAAAAATTCAGTGAGGCAGGTGTTTATCAGCATCTTTATACCAATGGCACGCTAGCAACAGAGGAAAACTTAAAAGCGCTGGGGGCGGCAGGTCTCAATGAAATTCGTTTTAATCTGGGCGCATCAAACTGTTCGGATAAAGTGATAGAAATGATTGGGGTGGCCAAAAAATATATTAAAAATGTGGGGATTGAAACGCCCATGACACCGGAATTTTTTGCGGCCTTTAAGCAAAAGAAAGAAGCGATATTAGCAACTGGCCTTGATTTTATTAATTGTGCCGAACTGCATCTTAATCCCAATAATATTGACAACTATGCCGGTGAAAAGATGTATATTGCACGACGCGGCTACATTTCACCAATTTGGAGTCGCGAACTGACTTTGAAATTGATGAAGATGGCTGATGAAGAAGGATGGGATCTGGTCGTCCACGATTGTTCTAATGATACCAAATTTGCTAGAGGATTAAATTTAAGTGGGAAAAACGACCATTGGTTTGGGGCCAGCAATTACGCCTGTGAATTTGCCCGAATTCCCTATGAAGTATTTTTGCCGATTTTACGAGATGAAAGATTTGTATTTCTTGAGGAAGAAGCTTTACCAGTGGCCTATCAGCCCTTGCGGATATGACCTGCTAAAGCAATGGGTTTCGCTCATCCGACCAGGCTTCATCAGATGAATTTTAAATAGGACCTTATCCAGAATGCTGATTAGGAGTTAACCCAGATCAGCATTCATTTTTATATATTCACAAAAGAACCCTTTTTTCCAATCATTGGCATTTTTGTTTTGATATAATGCATCTGAAAATAATATAAAGAAGGGAGTAAAGCTTTTCAATTTCAGTAAAATAGTGTAGAATAACTAATTATAAGCAATTTAAATGTGATCAAGATTCTATTAAAGTTGATTATGAGGTAGGTAAAATGAGATTCCTGGATCTGAAAAGAAATTTAGATGCTGCAAAACCTCAATTCCAGCCGTGGTTATGCAAGGGTGTAAATAATTACGTTGAGAAAACGATTAAATTAAATCCGGTTTCAATAAAGGCCAACAACTTTTTTTATCAGTTTACTGTTGATCAGGAGAAAGAGGTCAAAATTGTCGCTGATTTGAGTCCGACTTTTATTTTTGTTTGTGATGCTTTAAAGCCGCGAGCCAGTTTTTGGGGCATCAATAATGAACTGAGAATCATGAAACTGAAAAAAGGGGTGACCTATTTTTGTGTAAAACCATATTCATTATTTGGCACAAAGGGCTGGAAGTTATCACCTGAGGAAAGTTTTGGGAAAAACTTTGAATTAGCGGCTGTTATCAGCCAAACAAATGATTTACCAACGCAAATTGCCCAAGCACAATCTTTCAGTGAGCGAATTTCACTGTTTGGCAGTCATTTTATGGAACACTGGGTAGATTATGATTATCAAATGAGCCTTGAAGAATATATTGCATGTATGATGTATATGCAGCATAAGCATATGAATTTTGTCGTTAGCGAGTTGGAAGAGATAACGGGTTACAGTAATCGTTATTGCCGTAAAAAATTTGTCAGTGCCTATAGTCTGTCGCCTAAAAAATATTTAAAGGTATTTCGGTTTCAAAATGCTCTTCGGATGCTCATGGATCAGAAACAGGTCATTAATATCACCGAAATCGCAAATGAAAACGGTTATTATGATGAATCCCATTTTATCAATGATTTCAAAACCTATACTCAGATTAGCCCGGAACAGTTCCGAAAAGATGCCAGCGGATTATTTGTTCCTTGAGACAGGCAGATCACCTATTTTGATAATTAGTGAAGGTTCAAATAATTTTGAAGGAGATATTGTGGAAGAAAATAAAATGTGGGCAGATGCCTGTCCATTGGCGAATATTGCAACGGGGATGCTGATCATCAGTTTATGGTCTTTATTATTTGGTGTTGCATCACCATTGGGGATCATTGGTGCATTGCCATGGATTCTGATCAGCTTTCCAATTATACTAATTGCAATCGTTATCTGTTTTAAAAATGGTGAAATTATTAATGGCACCGTTAATTCTATTTTAACAGCCATGGCTCTTTGCCAGAATGGTATTAAGGGATTAATTGTTTTAGCATTCGTGACAAAAGGTATTGAAGTGCCTTCAGAAGTAGAGGCAGTTATCGCTTTGGTTGACGGAGGGGCTTATATTGTGGGAACAGTTTTACTGATTACGTTGTTTTTTATCTGTATCCGGACAGGACAGAAAACACTGGGTTTTTTTATTTTATTTGCGATCCTGGGATTTTTCAGTTTTGCAGTCACAAACTTGGGTTTTGCTGATTTAAATCTGCTTGCTGCTGTATCATTGACAATCTTCGGTGCCTGGCTGGTTTATTCAGGATGTGCCATGTTGATAGAAAACGTTCTGGGGAAAAAGATACTGCCTTTTTAGGGGCTTATCAAAATATTTAGAAAAGAGGTATAAAAATGATACAAAGAATTAATTTGACATTGAATGGTGTTCCTCGCCCTGTACTATGTGATCCCGATCAGGACAGCTTGGCTTCTGTTCTGCGGCGAATGGGCCTGACCGGTACAAAAATCGGCTGTGGTACAGGCGTTTGTGGTGCCTGTTCGGTTATCCTGAATGGCCAAGTAGAACGGTCATGTAACAAAAAAATGAAGCGGATTCCAGAGTTCAGCGAGATTATTACCATTGAAGGCATTGGTACACCACAGCATTTACATCCTATTCAGCAGGCGTGGATCACCTATGGCGGTGTCCAGTGCGGATTCTGTACAACCGGTTTTATTGTTTCCGCTTATGGTCTGCTTTTAAAGAATCCAGACCCGACACGTGAGGAAGTGCGCCAGTGGTTTAAGGATCACCATAATGTTTGCCGTTGCACCGGCTACAAACCACTGGTTGATGCGGTTATGGCGGCGGCCAAAGTTATGCGCGGCCAGGCCACGATGGAAGAGATTACATTTGAAACTGAAAAAGAAGGGGATTACTATGGATCAAAACTTCCCCGACCTACCGCCATTGCCAAGGTTTGCGGACTGACCGATTTTGGCGATGATATCAAGTTGAAAATGCCGGAGGGAACAGCCCACCTGGCGGTGGCTATTTCTGAAGTTCATCACGCGAAGATTATCAGTATTGATACTTCAGAGGCTGAAAAAATGCCGGGTGTCTATAAAGTTATGACCGCTAAAGACGTAAAAGGCACCAACAGCTTGCCGGTTCCTCAAATTATCAGACGGATGAAGGGCAATGGGATCTTCAAATTCCCGCTTATATGTGATAAAAAGATCAACCGCCGTGGCGATGTGGTGGCCTTGGTGGCGGCGGATACTGAAGAGCATGCCCGGGCAGCGGCAAAAGCGGTTAAGCAGAATCTGGAGATTCTACCGGCCTACATGACTTATCCCGAAGCGGTCATGCCCAATGCCATTCAACTACAGGAAGAGCTGCCCAACTTCTACATGGAACACCCCCTTTACAAAGGGCAGGAAACAGAGGAAATTTTTGATGAAGCCACTCATGTTGTTGAAGGGAGTTTCTATAGTCAACGGCAGCCGCATTTGTCGATCGAGCCGGATGTTGTTCAGGGATACTACGAATCAGACGATATGCTAGTGATCCAATGTAAAGCCCATGCCCTGCATGACTCACGTTTTGAAGTGGCGACAGCGACTGGTCAACCGGAAGATAATCTGCGTTTCATCTTAAATCCGGCAGGAGGTGCCTTTGGCTATTCCATTGCGTCAAACACTTATGCCTTGGTAGCTACTGCGGTTCAGAATCTAAACATGCCTTGTACGATGACATTAAACTATGAAGAGCACAGTCACATGACCGGAAAAAGAGGGGCGACATTCTCCAATGCGCGTCTAGCCTGCCAAGATGACGGGAAAATTTCCGGCCTGGAATATGATATCGCCTTAGACCACGGTGCCTATACGGTCGTAGCCAGCATTATTTTTGGCAACCTTGTCAGCATTCCTTTCCATGGCTATCATATTCCAAACATTAAAGCCTTGGCTCGCGCCGGTTCATCAAATAACGGTTTCCAAACCGCTTATCGTGGATTTGGTGCACCGCAAGTTTATACTATGAGTGAGTCGCTGATGGATATGGCAGCAGAAGAACTTTCCATGGATCCCTGGGAATTCCGGATGAAAAATCTGGCAAAACCGGGAGAAACCACAATCAACAGCAGACCATATTTTGATTATGAAGCCTACCCGGCCCTGATGGAAAAGATTAAGCCCTACTATGATCAGTATAAGGCAGAAGCAGAGGCCGCGAAAAAGGAAGGCCGCCATGTTGGGGTAGGTATCAGTCTGGGGGGATTTCTTTCCACCATCGGTCACTTCGATGCAGCGGAAATGGCCCTGGAATTAAATGCGGACGGCACCATAACCCACTATAATACCTGGCAGGACCTTGGCCAGGGTGGTGATATTGGATCCCTGACCCATACCTTAAAGGCTTTAGAACCCCTGGGACTTAAACCGGATCAGGTGAGACTGGTGATGAATGATACCAAAACATGTCCAAAATCAGGCTTGTCAGCGGCCAGCCGATCGCACTATATGGTAGGGAATGCGACCATTGATGCGGCGACTAAGCTGATGGATGCCATGCGTAAAGAAGATGGTTCATTCCGTAGCTATGACGAAATGGTCGCAGAAGGTATTCCCACCAAATATCTTGGGCATTACGACAATATGAGTCGTGGGGTAGACCCCGGGCTAGACCTCAATACGGGTGAAGGCGAAAAGAATGCGGCCTTTATGTATGGTGTCAATCTGGCCCAGGTTGAAGTCGATGTCAATACAGGCAAGACCCAGGTGCTCAAGTTTACTTGTGCTTCTGATGTAGGGGTTATTGGTAACAGACTGGCGGTTGAAGGCCAGGCCTACGGCGGATTATCGCACAGCATCGGATTTGCTCTCAGCGAGGATTATAATGCCGAAAAGAAACATGGCAACATGGCTGGCTGCGGGATTCCGACCATTGATATGATCCCGGATGATTTCAATCTGTTATTTAATGAAACACCAAGAGAACATGGTCCCCAGGGATCAAGTGGCTGTGCGGAAGTTTATCAGTGTTCCAACCACATGGCGGTCATTAATGCCATCAATAATGCCAGTGGCGTCAGGATTTTTGATCTGCCAGCGACTCCTGAAAAAGTAAAGGCTGCTTGGGAAGCCAAAGAACGCGGCGAGGATTTAACGCCTGAAAAGTATTATCTGGGATCAGATTTTGATGAAGAACTGGAGTATATAAAAGAGAACCCAATTTATTAATAAAAAGGATCGGTGCGCAGTTTACTGCGCACTGTTTATGTTGTTAAAGGGAGTGTTAAGATTTGAAAATTGAAGAAGCTGCATCATATACAGAGAAGTGTTTTCATGGGAGTCCCGCATCATGTACCTGTGCCTGTCCCTTTCATTTGGATATCCGTTCTTTGCTGGAAAAGGTCAGTAAAGGGAAATGGGCATCCGCCTATAAATTACTGCGCAACGAAACGATTTTTCCCGTCATCGTCAGTGCTCTGTGCGACCAGCCCTGCAGCAATCACTGCCAGAGAACTCAGATCGGGGACCAAGCCATCAGCATACGAGACCTTGAAGATGCTTGTATTCGTTATGTCAAAAAACGTAAAGCAGACGCCTATAATATTCCACCAAAGACCGCCAAAGTTGCGGTTGTTGGGGCTGGGCTAGCCGGTTTATCATGCGCCCTTAATCTGGCCCGGAAAAAATTTCAGGTGACGGTATTTGATAAAGAACTTGGATGGGGTGGATCGATCAGAGTTCATCTCCGCTTTAAAGAATTCAATGAAGAAATCTCTTTGATGTTTTCAGTTGCCAAGGCAGATTTTCAATTTAAAAGTGAAATCACCTCGCTGGCTCAACTGGAAGAGTTTGATGCCATCTATATCGCAACTGGTTCCGGCGGGGATTCTTTTGGCCTTTTAGAAAGCTGGGATCATGAGCTACAGACAACTTCTGAGAAAAAGGTTTTTTTGGGTGGCAGCCTATGCGGTGTTTCCCAAATGGAAGGGATTGCTCAAGGTGCCCAGGTATCCAAGGTCATTGAAGCATATATTCAAACAGGAAAAGCTTCCTATATCAACAAAGAGAATAACTTTAAAGAATGTGGACGAAAGCTGGATCATGATGGCGCCCTTTCGCTAGCCCGGGTTGAGGCTAAAAGCACTGATGGTTACAGTGAAGCAGAAGCTCGGGAAGAGGCTTCCCGTTGTCTCCAGTGTGATTGTGACAAGTGTCTGACTTCCTGTGAGATGCTTAAGCGTTTTGGTAAAGCCCCCCAGAAGATGGCCATAGAAGTCTATACCGATACCCATGTCAATCCGCCTTTATCGACCCACACCCTTGCCAGGGAGACCTACTCCTGCAACCTATGTGGCCATTGCAAGTCGATCTGTCCGGAAGCTGTTGATATCGGGGCCATGCTTCAGTTTTCCCGCACCGCACGCTTTAAGGACAATTCCTATCCGGCGGCACTGCATGATTTTTGGCTGCGGGAAATGGATTATGCGGTTAGCCAAGGGGCCTTTGTCTCGGCTCCAAAAGGAAAGAAAACATGCCAATATGCTTTTTTCCCAGGCTGTCAGTTGGGAGCATCAAATCCGGAACATGTTTTAGAGTCCTATGACTTTTTAAATGAGCATTATGATGCCGGGATCTTTATCTCTTGTTGCGGTGCGCCGGCATTTTGGGCAGGGGACGAAGAGCGCTTAGGTGTCCATATCGAAAAGTTACGGCAGGAATGGTTTGAAATGGGAAGACCAAAGCTTGTTTTCGCCTGTGCGACATGTGAAAATATTTTTAGCATGATGCTGCCGGAAATAAAAAGTATTTCGCTCTATGAACTACTTGATCGTCAGAGCCATGTTTTAAGCAAATGTGATTTGACGGAAGCTGTCGTCTTCGATCCCTGTGCAGCTCGGGATGATGATGAAATGCAATCCAGTGTTAGAAGGCTGGCTGACAAGGCGGATATTTCTCTGGAAGAGCTGCAAGAGAAAAACCGCTGCTGTGGTTATGGCGGTTTGATCCGTTTGGCCAACCCCAGTTTATACGACGAAATAAGCCAAGTCCGGGCCGAAGCCAGCGAAAAACCTTATATTGTCTATTGCGCCAACTGTCGTGAGGTTTTTGCCGCCCGGGATAAGGAATGTGCCCATGTTTTAGATATCGTTTTTGGCCTTTCCATAAATGCTTCCATTCCCAGCCTGGCGAAAAAAAGAGAAAATAGCCTGGAGCTTAAAAAGAAGCTGATGCGTGAAAAATGGGAAATGGATTTTGAAGCTGAGACACACGAATGGGATAAGCTAAGCCTAATCATAGGTGATGAGCTGCAGAAGATGATGGACCAGAAGCTCATATCTTCCGCTGATCTACAAGAAGCGATTTGGCTAGCGGAGGAATCAGGCGATAAATTCTATGATGAGAGTGATGGGATGAGTCTGTGCAGCATGATAAAGCCGGTCATTACATACTGGGTAGAGTACCGAAAAACTGGGCCGGATACCTATGAGGTATACAGTGCCTATTACCATCGCATGCATTTTGTGAAAGGGGAATAATGGTCATGGCAGAAGAAAAGCTCTGGAAATGCGGAAAATGCAAAGAAGACCTGGTAAAAAAAAGGACGGCTTTTAGCTACTTGGGTCATACATTTTCCACTGAAGTGATGTGCTGTCCTAAATGTGGTAAAGTTTTTATACCCAAGGAATTAGCGGAAGGAAAAATGGCCGCGGTAGAGCAGGAGCTTGAAGATAAATAAAGTTACAATGAAAAATTTAATGCCTGGCCGATATGGATTTGAAACTTTAGTTAGACTTAAATTTTAAAGTTTGAATTGACCAGAGGGTTACCATTGACTATAATGTTAGCGTCCTAACAATCGACAGGAGGCAAAATGAAAAATGATAAGCGGATCGGGTTTGAAATTAAGACGCTGTCCAATCGGATCCGACAGTATATCAATGAAGTAATGGAAAAAGATCCCGACATAACTGGAATTCAAGGCTGGATAATTGGCTACATATCCAGACATCAGAACAGCCAGGATGTCTTTCAGCGGGACATCGAAAAAGAATTCAATGTCCGTCGTTCCACCGTTTCGGGGATTCTAAACACCATGGAAAAAAAGGGCCTGATCATCCGCCAGACGGTCGATTTTGATGCCCGGCTCAAAAAAATTACTTTAACCTCCAAAGCGGTGACCTGCAATCAGATGATTCTTGATAAATTGCAGGAAGTCGAAAGCCAATTAAAAAAGGGTTTAAGTGATGAAGAAATAAAACAATTTTTTACGACTCTTGAAAAAATTAATAAAAACATCGGCTAACCACACAAAAGTGTGGTTAAAAAATAAAGAGACTGTTAGGAAACGAACAACATAAGGAGGTTTATATGATTAAACAACTAGCCGCTCATATTAAGGATTATAAGACAGCATCCATCAAAACAGGCATATATGTGTCCTTTGAAGTGTTGATGGAAGTGGCAATTCCTTTTTTGATGGCCTATCTGATCGATTACGGAATCGAAGCAGGGAACATGAACCTGATTATCGGTTTAGGCCTGGGGATGCTTTTGGCTGCTGGCCTGTCCCTCTTTTTTGGTCTGCTTTCCGCCCATTATGCAGCCAAAGCCTCGGCCGGTTACGCAAAAAATTTACGGCAGGCAATTTTTTACAAGGTCCAGGAATTTTCCTTTACTAATATTGATAAATTCTCGACGGCCAGCCTGATTACCCGGCAAACCACGGATATTACCAATATTCAAAACGCCTACCAGATGATTATTCGGGTGGCGGTCAGGGCACCGATTATGCTCATTTTCTCATTGGTTATGGCTTTTAGCATTAATCCGGAACTCTCGCTGATTTTTTTAGCAGTTATTCCGCTTTTGGGTGTGGGGCTTTATGTGATCGTAGTTAAGGCGCATCCAATTTTTGAAAAAGTATTTAGAACTTACGATCATTTGAATAATGTGGTCCAGGAAAACCTGCGAGGCATCCGAGTAGTCAAATCTTTTGTCCGGGAAGATCACGAAGAAAAGAAATTTGAAGAGGTATCAGAAAGAATCTATCAGCAGTTTTCCAAAGCCGAAAAAATTCTGGCCTTTAATGCCCCCTTGATGCAGTTTGCCATCTACACATCGATTCTTCTGATCTCCTGGTTTGGAGCCCAGATGATAGTGTCCGGTTACATGACCACCGGTCAACTGGCCAGTCTGATTACCTATGCCACATCAATTTTAATGAGTCTGATGATGCTGTCATTTGTTTTTGTCATGATTACCATTTCCCGGGCTTCAGCTGAGCGTGTGGTGGAAGTCTTAAATGAAACAGTCGATCTGGAAAACCCAAATAGTCCAGTCACCACGGTTAAAAATGGCAATGTCACCTTTACCAACGTGGGTTTTTCTTATTCAAACTCTTTAGATAAGTTATGTCTGCAGGATGTCAATTTGAAAATTGCGTCCGGCCAGACAATTGGGATTATCGGGGGGACCGGCTCTTCCAAATCCAGCCTGGTACAGCTGATTCCCAGACTATACGATGTCACCACCGGGATTGTTGAGGTGGGGGATGTCGATGTCCGCAAATATGATCTTCAAACACTCAGAGATGCAGTTTCAGTGGTCCTGCAAAAAAACATTCTCTTTTCCGGCACCATTAAAGAAAATTTGCGCTGGGGTAACAAAGAAGCCACCGATGAGCAAATGATACATGCCTGTAAGCTGGCTCAGGCTGATGAATTTATCTCCGCTTTCCCAGACGGTTATGATACTTATATTGAACAGGGCGGCGGTAATGTCTCCGGTGGCCAAAAGCAGCGACTTTGTATTGCCAGAGCACTTTTAAAGAACCCTAAGATCCTGATTTTGGATGACTCCACCTCTGCCGTCGATACCCGGACGGACGCCCTGATTCGGGAAGCCTTTTTAAAGGAAATTCCCCACATCACCAAATTTATTATTGCCCAGCGGATTGCTTCGGTGATGGATGCCGATGCCATTATTGTCATGGAAGAAGGAAGAATTGATGCTATGGGCAGCCATGAAGAGCTGTTGGCATCCAATGAAATTTATCAGGAAGTGTACCATTCTCAGTTGAAAGGAGGCAATGATTTCGATGAACAATAAACCGCGATTTTCAAAATCCACCGCAAGCAGTGCTAAGCGTCTGTTTTCTTATATCAGCCGCAAGCATCTGGGAGCATTTATATTTGTCATGATTGCCATTGTGGTCAGCGCCGTTGCCGGCGTGGTCGGCTCGCTGTTTCTGCAAGTGCTGATCGATGATTATATCACTCCGCTTCTGTCCATGGCCAACCCGGTTTTTGATGAGCTGGCAAAAGCCATTCTGACCATGGCGGGCATCTATTTATTAGGTGTAGCGGCAACTTATTTGTACAATCGTACGATGGTGGTGATTGCGCAAGGCGTTTTAAAAGACATTCGTGATGAGATGTTTGTCCATATGCAGAAAATGCCTATTTCCTACTTTGATACCCATACACATGGGGATACAATGAGTCGTTATACCAACGATACCGATACCCTGAGGCAGATGCTGGCGCAAAGTTTTCCCCAGATTATCTCATCAATTTTCACTATTGTGAGTGTCTTTTTTGCCATGCTGACCACCTCTTGGATGTTAACCATTGTGGTGATGCTGACGGTTCTCTTTATGCTGAGGGTTGCCAAATCACTGACCGGAAAAAGTGCCAAGTTCTTTTTTGAACAGCAGCAGTCATTGGGGAAAACTAATGGTTATATTGAAGAGATGATCAATGGCCAACGGGTTGTTAAAGTCTTTTGTCATGAAGAAGAATCAAAAGTTGGCTTTAATGAGCTTAACGATGAACTTTGTCATGTCGCAACGGAAGCTAACCGCTTTGCCAACTTCCTGATGCCTTTTATGGGTAATATGGGCTATTTCCAGTATGTGCTTTTGGCTATTGTCGGGGGAGCTCTGGCAGTCTCCGGAATCAGCACCTTGACTCTTGGTGGGCTGGTAGCTTTTCTACAGCTCAGTCGTTCCTTTACCATGCCGGTCAGTCAGGTTTCCCAGCAGTTAAATGCGGTGGTTATGGCTTTAGCAGGTGCGCAGCGAATTTTTGAACTGATGGATGAAGAAGTGGAAGTGGATGAGGGGTATGTAACCCTGGTTAATGCTAGTTGCGAAAATGATAAGCTGGTTGAATCAGAAGTCCGTACTGGTCTTTGGGCCTGGAAACATCCCCATCACGACGGGACCACAACCCTGACCCAGTTAAAAGGAGATGTGGTCTTTGATCATGTTGACTTCTCCTATACGCCGGATAAACAGATCCTTTATGATATCAGCTTATATGCCAAACCCGGTCAGAAAGTGGCCTTTGTCGGCGCGACGGGAGCCGGAAAAACGACTATCACTAATCTGATCAACCGCTTTTATGATATTGCCGATGGTAAAATCCGCTATGATGGGATCAACATCAACAAGATTAAAAAAGCTGACCTGCGACGGTCACTGGGGATTGTCTTGCAGGATACCAATCTCTTTACCGGAACAGTCATGGAAAATATTCGTTACGGCAAGCTGGATGCCACCGATGAGGAGGTAATTGAAGCCGCAAAACGAGCCAATGCGCATTACTTTATCTCATTACTGCCAGAAGGCTATCACACGAAACTTGAGGGTGATGCTTCCGGTCTTTCACAGGGGCAAAGACAGCTCTTATCGATTGCCAGAGCGGAGGTTGCCGATACACCAGTCATGATTTTGGATGAAGCGACTTCAAGTATTGATACCCGTACCGAGGCCATTGTTTCAAAGGGCATGGATGCTTTAATGGAAGGCCGAACCGTTTTTGTTATCGCGCATCGGATTTCAACCGTTCAGAATTCCAATGCCATTATGGTTATGGATCAGGGGCGGATTATTGAACGGGGCGATCACGATGAATTGATTGCGGAAAAAGGCAAGTATCACCAATTGTATACTGGAGCCTTTGAAGAAGCTTAAAAAAGAGAGGAAAATTTTATGAACTGGCGTGATGGAAAACCGCGTTGCAGCTGGGCCAATCCCAGTAATGAAGCCTATATTCGCTACCACGATGAGGAATGGGGACAGCCTGTCTATGATGATCAAAAGCTTTTCGAAATGCTGGTTCTGGAATCCTTCCAGGCCGGTTTGACCTGGGAGTGTATCCTCAATAAACGAGAGGCCTTTCGTCTGGCATTTGATCAGTTTGATCTGGAAAAAGTCTGCGCCTACGATGCTCAAAAAGAGTCAGAACTGTTGGCAAACCCGGGGATTATCCGCAATAAACTAAAAATTCGTGCGGCAGTCAACAATGCCAATGTTTTTAGAAAGATTCAGACAGAATTCGGGTCTTTCTCTCAATACCTTTGGCAGTGGACGGATAAAAAAATTGTTTATGAAATCGGACGGTCAAGTTCAACATTATCAGAAAAAATTTCCAAAGACTTAAAAAAAAGAGGCATGAAATTTGTCGGACCCGTTATTATCTATGCCTATCTGCAAGCGGTTGGGCTTATATACTCCCATGAAGAAGGTTGCTTTTTAGAATATCAGGAAATCATTTAGAAAAAGAGATTAGGAGTACACGGCCAGTTTTAATTAGACATAGTCTCGCCGTTGTTTGGGGCAATAGAGGTTTGTTTCGATTGATTTGACTATAATAATGAAAAATTAAAGCGTTAACATATTTTATGGGCTATTCAGATGCTTAAATTATATTAGCGCTAAAAGGGTGGACCAAATCCTTCGGGCAGTCGCAAATATGCGGCTGCTTTTTTATATTTTTCTTTTTCCTTTGAAATTGACAACAGTACCAAATTAATTCCTTATCTGGTTAGTGGGTCGGGATACAGTTTCTTACCATTTAAAATGGTTGAAGCGCAACTTAAAGCGGAAGAACTGCGCATCATCCCATTGACGGATTTTCAAATACCAGTTATCGAGAGTTACTGTATCGGTCGGGCGGATGCCCAACATTTATGGCAGGACCTGCTCAAAATCAATGATAAAGAGTTGATAAAAGAATTTTGATTTAGAAACTAACTGCCATTAAAAAGAAGTAGTGAAGGATTGGGCCAGTAGTTCACTTCAATTTAGGATAACAAAATGCTCATAAGTACAGGAATTCTATACAAATGGCATAAAAAGTGAAACGGATTAAATCTTTTTTAATAAATATTTGAGATTAAAAGTGTAAAATAAGCACAGTATAACAATTAGATTTATTGGGAAAATTTAGATTTGAGGTGATTATTATGGAGAAAATGCCAGTAATGTTTGTTGGTCATGGCTCACCTATGAATGCAATTGAAAATAATGATTTTACCCGCAAGTGGGCGGAAATAGGTAAAAAAATAAATAAACCGGAAATTATTCTGTCGGTCTCCGCCCATTGGGTTACCAATGGCAGCAGAGTTAATGATGAAGCCGATCCTAAAATGGTTTACGATATGTATGGCTTTCCTCAGGAACTTTACGAAGTGCGCTATCCAGCTCCCGGTGCGCCGGCAATGGCAGTTGAGACAATCAACCTGCTTGATCAGCAAGTGAATGTTGATAATAGCTGGGGAATCGATCACGGAACCTGGTCGGTTCTTTGCCGGATGTTCCCTCAAGCTGATATTCCGGTTTTCCAGTTGAGTCTGGATCATCGGGCATCAGCTGAAGCTCATTTCCAGATAGGCCAGAAGCTGGCTGCTTTGCGGGAAAAAGGAGTGCTGATTATGGGCAGCGGCAATATTGTTCATAATTTAGCCAGAGCGAATTTTTCTATGGCAGACGGCTACTCCTGGGCCTACGAATTTGATGAATATATTAAAGAAAAAATAGTTGGCCGAGAGTTTGATCAGGTTATTAATTACCATCAGGCCGGAGATTCGGCAAAACTGGTTTTTCACACAACGGAACATTATAATCCACTTTTATATGTGTTAGGTGCTTCAAGTGCTGATGACCGGCTGACAATTTTTAACGAGTCCTGTACACTAGGATCTATCTCAATGACTGCTTATCTGTTTGAAGAAAGGAGATAAAATGGAACGCAAAATAACTGAACAAATTACAGGGTTTAGAACTCAGGATGGTGCCGGTGTCAATCTGGTCAGAGTTCTAGGGCATGATACCGTTAATGCTTACGATCCTATTTTAATGCTGGATTCTTTCGATAGTACCAATCCCGATGACTATACTGCTGGTTTTCCCATGCATCCGCACCGAGGAATCGAAACGATCAGCTACGTCTATCGCGGCAAAATGACCCATCGCGATAGCCTGGGTAATGAAGACACTATTTCGGATGGCGAAGTACAGTGGATGACGGCAGGATCGGGAATCCTTCACGAAGAAAAGCTGCCAGCCTCGGAAAGACTGTTAGGCGTGCAGCTGTGGCTCAATCTTTCAGCATCTGATAAATGGGTGCCGCCAGCTTACCACAGCGTTAAAAATAATGACATTGAAGAAATTGAGATTGAAGGCGGTAAACTAAGACTTTTAGCCGGTCAGTATAAAGGCCACCAAGGTTATTTAAGCAAGTATCTGCCCCTTGACTATTATGATATTCATCTAAACCCTGATGCGGAATTTTGCATTAATACCGATAAAGATCGCTCAGTTATGCTCTTTACCCTTTTGGGGGATTGTTATGTTGGTGGCGAGTTGATCAAAGAGAAGACGGCCATTAAACTGGGGACCGGTGATACGATAAAGTTAAAGGCAAAAGATAAAAAGGCTCAGGTATTATTTGTGAGTTCCAGGCGTCTTGATGAACCGGTTGCCTGGGGCGGACCGATTGTCATGAACACCAAAGAAGAATTAGATCAGGCTTTTGCGGATTTGCGTGAGGGGACTTTCCTGAAAAAAGATATTGAATATTAAAAGCATCTGAGCTTATAATAAGAACAATAAATGCATGTCTGGATGCGATTTTTTAGGAGGGTTTATATGTTTGGAAAAAGGAATACAAAAACCAGGAAACAGCTTAAAGCTGAAAAGTACCTGCATCTCATAACTGAAACCTGTGCAAAGAATCCTACAGAAAGAGGGCTGGAAGAATGCCCCTGTCAAAGTAAATGTAGTCTTCATGGTGATTGTTTATTGTGCACGGCATATCATACAAGCAAAGGGAAATTGCCGTTTTGTGAAAGAACATAAATACTGATGTTCAAGGAAAAGCTGTTTAACTGTTTTATAAATGCCTCAGTTTAAGAATTTCGACATTAGGAAAAATTTAATTTTGACACCTGAGCGCAGACGACGAAATCCAATTGGTCAGTGCGGGGTTTGTCGACATACTGAAACGTTGCTTAATGATAGCAACGTTTTTTATTTGCTTAATTTGCACCTTGCGAGCCAATCAATTTAGGCAGACAATTATTTTCGTACCATATTTTTAATTCCGGGTCGATATAACCGTCCTTATTGATTATTTTTAGCAGGCCAATTGGTTCACCAATTTCAAAACCCAGCTCATCAAGTGTGAAGAGTTTTAATTGCTGTAAAAATTCTCTGAAATTAATTCCTGGATGAAGATTGGAATTTGCAGCCAGATGACGGTTAAAGAGATCTAATACTTGCATAAAATTATCCGGCAGGAATCGGGTGTCCTGCTCCCATTGTATCATCATTGTTAACAGTGCGGTCAGCACCTCTGAAGACGATTCTATCAATAGCCAAAATACCTTTCTAGTGGATTTATTCTTTTTTATTATACAGTTTTTTAGAAATTTCGCATCTTTTTTTTGAAAAATCTGCTGGTGTTGTAAAAAATTGTAGTTAATCATCGGGCGAAAAGATAATGAATGTTCGTGTGAAAGCAGGAAAAATTTTTGTATCAGATTGAGCTAAGTATCGATTAATAGCGGCAGTGAAACGAATCTTGAGGAGTTTCCTGGAGTTGCATTTTTATTAAAAAACGTATACAATGAAAAAAAACTTTGAGGAGGAAGCCATTGTCGACAACAACCATTAAGCTGATTGCTCTGATTTTGATGCTCTTTGATCACGTTGCGGAATTCATACCTGGAACCCCGGTGTTTTTTCATTGGATAGGAAGAATTTCGGCGCCCCTTTTTATGTTTGCGATGGCCTGGGGCTTTCATTATACGCATGATCGGAAAAAATATTTAACCCGAATGTATCTCTTCGGCGTTTTAATGGCTATAATTGATTTTTGTCTAAATAACTTTACTCCGAATGTTAACGTATACGCCTATAATAACATTTTTGTAACCTTATTGCTGGTGGGAATTGTTTCCTGGCTGATTGAAAGCTATCGGCAGGACAAACAAAAGGCTTTGCCTTACCTGCTCGCTTTTTGTGGTATTCAACTGCTTTCAACAGCCGTCTGTATCATCGCAGGACAGCTCTTGCCTTACTATGGAATCGAGTTGTTTGTGGGCGCTATTTCAGCCAATCTTTTATTTAATGAAGGCAGTTTTATCTTTGTGCTCTTAGGGGTGCTAATTTATTTTAGTAAAGCGGATAAACGAAGACTGATAATCAGCTATTCAATCTTTACACTCTGTTATTTTATAATGGAATATCTGTACAGCTCAAACCTGCACGCCATATTTTTCATTAACTATCAGTGGATGATGATTGTCGCTCTGCCCTTGATGTTACTTTATAATGGAGAAAAGGGCAGAGGATTAAAATATCTGTTTTATCTTTTTTATCCGCTTCATATAACAATCCTTTTTTTAATCGGAAATGTATGGATGTAGGAAAGTCATAAAAAACCACTATCTTCAACTCTGCACGGCAAAGTTGTGATAGTGGTTTTTATTAGCGTTTTAGATCAAATCGACTAACCATGCTCTTTAAGAGCTCAGCCTGGCTGTAGAGTTCTTGACTGGAAGCAGCACTTTCTTCAGCGGTTGCAGAATTGTTCTGAACAACCTGGGAGACTTGATCAAAGCCCACATTGATCTGGTTGATGGAAGCAGTCTGATCATTTGAGGCCTGATCTATTTTATGCACCAGCTCAGCAACCTGCTCGATGTTCGAAACAATTTCGGCAAGGGACTCGGCGGTATTGTTGGCAATAACCGTTCCTTCGTTAACACTGGCAATGGAGCTTTCAATTAGCTCAGTGGTTTCACGTGCCGCTTCAGCGCTACGGCCGGCAAGGGTTCTGACTTCTTCAGCGACGACTGCAAAGCCTTTGCCGTGTTCACCGGCACGGGCTGCTTCGACGGCGGCGTTAAGCGCCAGGATATTAGTCTGGAAAGCAATGTCGTCGATAACCCGGATGATATTGGAAATTTTACTGGAAGACTGATTGATTTCTTCCATGGATGTCAGCATTTCCCGCATCTGATTGTTGCCATTTTGGGCATTATCCTGAGCAGTCACAGTCAGTTTATTGGCGTGGTCAGCATTTTGAGCATTATCTTTGGTCTGATTGGCAACTTCGCTGATCGAAGCATTTAGTTCCTGCATGGAACTGGCTTGTTCAGTAGCCCCCTGAGCAAGGGCCTGAGAGCCGTCAGAAACCTGTCGGGAACCCGATGCCACCTCGTCAGCGGCATGGTTGATACTGCCAAGAATACCGTTTAATTCACCCAGCGTATGATTGAGTGAATCTTTAATAATCGCGTAACTGCCCTGATAATGACCGGTCATCGCCAGTGTCAGGTTGCCATTGGCCATTTCTTCAAGGATAGCAGCAGCTTCATTAATGGGTCGTTCGATGGCATCCAGGGTTTGATTAAAGCCCTCCATAATGTCCCGATAACCGCCTTCAAACTGACTGATATCACAGCGTAGGGCTAAATCACCGTTAATCCCGGCTTGAGCCATGTTTTGAGATTCAGCGATGAGTCCCTCAATGGTTGAAAAGGTGCTGATAATTGCCGGAATCAGCTGGTCGTTTTCTGATCGTTTGCCGATAGCTTTAAAATCGTTAAGTCGTCTGGTATCACCGGCCGCTATTTCGTTAAAGACATTCTGGACATTTTGCAGGCGTGAATAAACATGGTTGATTTCATCGGCAAAATCCTGCATATCGCCTTTATAGCTGCCTTGCATGGAAGCGCTGTAGTCATTAACGGCCAGCTGTGCCATTACGCCACGGGCTTCGTTGATGGGGGCAATAATCGAATTGAGGGTGTCATTAAATCCTTTTACAATTTTCCTGAAATCACCGCTGTGCTGGCTTTCGTCAGCTTGGACTGAAAGGTCGCCTTGAGTCGCGGCTGTAGCCAGCGTGTTAACATCGGCAACCAGAGCATCAATATTATCGATACATTGGTTCAGGTTGTTTTTGATGGTGTTAAAGTCGCCCTGATAAGGATCAGTGATTTTTTCAGGCAGATTGCCATGGCTGATTTTATCGACATAATCGGCCGCCACATTAAGCGGTTTAATCACGGCATCAAGGATGGCATTAAGTTCCGCAACCAGATCTTTAAACTGGCCTTTAAAGCGGTCAGGATTACCACGTTGGGAAAGTTCTCCCTTGGTTGCTGCTTCGGAGAGTTGTTTGACCTCCAGATCCACATTTTTAAGGGTATTGATGAGCTCAAGAAAGCTCTGGGATTGGATATCCTGATCGGATCGAACCGTCACCGAAACATTTAAATCGCCCTGGGAGATAGAATGAAGGATGTCGATATTGCTGCGGATGTTTTCCGATAGACGTTGGAAGGACTGACCCAATTTTCCCAGTTCATCTTTGCGGTTGAGGATTTCAGCAGGAACTTCACTGTTAAAATCACCCAGTTCCGTATTGGCAAAAAGATCAGTGACGGTAACGATGGGTTTAACGACACCGCGGACAATTTTAATAATAACCAGGGTTAAAATAATCAAAGTCACTAGAATCAGACCAATTAGCTGATAAATCATAGTCATGATTGGTTCGTTTATTTCTGATTCGGCTTGAACGATGGCCAACACTCAACCGGTTTGGCCAAGTGGTGCATAATAGAGGCGGTTTGTGCCCAAGTCGTTGGTAAAGCTAGCTGAACCGGATTCGCCGCTTAAAATATCATTGCCAATAGCTGAAAGACTGCTGTTGGGATCTTCAAGAATATTAATACTCATAACCTTGGAGGTATCCTGGTCAGAGAGATAAAGGCCGGAAGCATCCAGTAAAAAAGCATGGCCGGTTTCACCAATTTTTATATCAGAGACAATTTGCTGGAGACTGGATAAATCAATATCGCCAGTGACAACCCCTTTAAAAGTGCCCGAATTATCATAAAAGGCTTTGGCGGCTGTAACCATGGTGATGTCCAGGGCATCATCATAGAAAGGATCAGACCAGGCGAGCTCTCCGCCGGCGTTTTTACCGACCAGATACCAGTCTTGATTAGGATAATCATACTCATCAGTACTGTAGAGGTCTTCGGCATAGCCAACGGTATTATTTTCACGATAAGCGTAAGGTCCAAAATATTTCACACCCGGACTATATGCATAATAGTCGTAAAAGACACCAGAGCCATAGGTATCATTATTTAGGGCTACCTGGCTGGTCAGCAAGGCTTGGTAATCGGAGCTGGGAATTCCGGTGCCACTAACACCCAAAGAGCTACCAAGACCATCTACTAGCTGGGCATGGACTTCTAGCTTGCCTTCTAAACTCTGAATTGTTTCTTCTAATCGAATATTTGACATGGTGTCGATCTGCTCATTGACTGTATTAATATTGAGGACGGTTACGGCAATACTGATCAAAAGCAGAGCCAGTGTGACAGTAATCAGTACTGGCCACAGTATTTTGTAGCCAACTGAGTTTTTCTCGAAAATGTTCATGATAATTCCTTCCTTAAAAAGTTGATAATATCTGTATACCTTTTATTTGCCTAAAATAACAGGATCAATTTATATATTTATAATAATTTTTACGTGAAGCATGAATTTCTTTCCAATTGCCTTAAATAGATGAAACTAACAAAGCAGATCAATCAGTTTTCCTGGTATGAGAAGGTTGTTTTTTAAAATGATGTTAATTGTGTTGTGAAATGTCGAATTTAGCCGTAAATCCCCAATGCGCGCTTGCAATAATGATGTCAATTTTATATAATTTAAACCAGACAAAAGCCCGTTGCCAATGGTGTTAATGACGTCGGCAAAATAATCGGTTTAGTTGAATAAATATTGATAATGCTTGCCAGGCATGAAATGACTGGTAATAAAAATAAGGAGAAGATATGACGAAAAAAGGAACAATCAGAGTAGATAAGGAAATAGATGTCCAGGATTGCTTTAATTATATCTACCGCAAGGCGGTAAAAGATGGTGATTACGGTCTGAAAGTGGTGACTGATGATTTGGCGCTTTTGATGAACAAACTGATGTTGGAGACTGGGATGATGAGCAAGTTTGACGATCCCATCAAATGCCCCAAAGAATATCGGCATAGTATCGAAACATTAAAGTAAAGAACAAGGACGGTTCTGATTTTGACAGAATCGTCCTTGTTTAATTACTTTTAGTATTTGTCCATTTCAAAATCATCAAGGACAATGGTTGCTTCTTGTTCAAATTCCATCTGTGGCACAGCTTTTGTTATTTGTGGAGGCTGTGGCGTAGATTCGCTTTTGCGGCCTGTTTTTAGAGTGAAGGCGGCAACTCGATTTTTAAGGAGTTCAGCCTGACCGGAAAGCTCTTCGCTGGCTGCAGCACTTTCCTGAGCTGTTGCCGAGTTGGTCTGAACCACCTTGGAGACCTGATCAATACCCTGATTGATTTCATTAATCTTAGTTGCCTGTGCATTGGAAGCATTGGCGATTTCATCAACTAACTGATTCATGCTGTCAATCTTATTAAGGATCTCTTTCAGACTTTCAGCGGTCTGGGTGGCAATGGTGGTTCCTGATTGAACTGAGTTAATCGAACCTTCTATTAATTCAGTCGTTTCTCGAGCCGCTTCAGCTGATCGGGCAGCCAGGGTTCTGACTTCTTCTGCTACAACGGCAAAACCTTTACCATGCTGACCGGCTCTTGCTGCTTCAACAGCTGCGTTAAGTGCCAGAATATTGGTTTGGAAGGCAATGTCATCAATAACTTTAATAATTTTCGAAATGTTTTGCGATGATTCATTGATATCGGACATGGCCGAAACCATTTCATTCATCTGTGCATTACCTTCTTCGGCGCTGGTTTTTACATCGATGGAGAGGGTATTGGCCTGGTTGGCGTTGGTCGCGTTACGTCCGGTATCGCTTGCTACTTCATCCATCGAAGCATTAAGCTGTTGGATGGCAGCCGCCTGTTCGGTGGCACCCTGTGAAAGGGCCTGACCACCATCAGAGATCTGATTAGCGCCGGCTTCAACTTGGCTGGAGGCATCGCCAATGGCTGAGAGGGTTGTGCTTAATTCGTTGGCAATGCGGTTTAAAGAATCTTTGATGGCCTGGAAGTCGCCCAGATAGTCATCGGTAATTTCAATATCCAGGTTCCCCTGGCCAATTTCTGATAGCGTGCTGGTAATTTCATCCACATAGCGTTTCAGGAAAGTAACCGTCTGGTTCATATCGTTTTTAATTTGAACGTAGTCACCATTGTAATTGCCAGTCATGCCTGTGTTCAGGTTCCCCTGAGCCAGTTCATTAAGGGTAGCAGAGGCTTCCTGAATGGGGGCTGCTACAGCATCCATAATGCCGTTCAGACCAGAAACGATCTGAGCAAAATCCCCCTGATGGTTATTGACATCAGCTCGGGTATCCAGTTTTCCTTCAATACCGGCTTGCGCCATCATGGTGGCATCACTGATTAAGAGATCCACAGAAGACTTAACGGCACTCAGGTTATTGATGATTTCAGCAAACTGGGCACTGACTTCTGAAGTGTTTTCATCAGCAGCAGTAAGATCCAGATCAAAGTTAAGATCCCCTTGAGCTAAGAGGCTAAGGTTTGAAGCCAGACGCGCAACTTCGGTATTGGTATAGTTGCTGACACTGACCATCTGGGTCAAATCAGTGACAGTTTCAACAAAACCAACGTTGTTGCCATCTTTATCTTTCAAGTAGGCTGTATCCTGTTTATTGTAGTGTCCGTCCCATTCAAAGTAGCTATCGGCTAGCCCCTTGTCGACCAGGCGTCGGATACCGCAGCCTTCGGTTTGACAGATATCAGCGCCGGTATTGTAGCAGTCCATGCCGTAGCCCGCTTTACGGTCGGTCAGGACATTGTTTCTGATCATGGTGTCTTCAAAAGCTTTATTCATAAAAGTCCACTTCATATCATTGTCGGTTACATGAATCGGCATTGGGACAGAGTCCAGAATCGATTCATACCAGACCATCTGATCAACAACAATATCCAAAGTATCATTAACACCTTGAACAATATCCTTAAAGCCGCCTTTGAAAGCATCTGCATTACCGCGGCTTTCCCACTGCCCGGCCTTGGCCGCATTGGAAAGGCCAGTGGCTTCAGCAATCAGGGAGCGGATGGTTTCAATTGTGGTTTTGAGAACCGGCGCAATTTCATTTTGCGGATCAACGAGTTCAATATTTTCGGATACATCACCTTCAGAGATCATTGTAATTAGATGCAATACCCGATTTTGCAGATAATCGGCTAGTTTATTAAGTGAATCACTCATCTCACCAACTTCATCGCGAGTGGTGACGGCAACGCGGTGACTTACATGTCCGCGGTTAAAAGATTTAATCGCTTCATTGGCGACAATTACCGGCTGGGCAATTTTTTTGGCGACAACAAAGGCTATGACAGCACCAATTGCACAAGTGATAAGGGCAATGAGTAAAATACCATTACGCAGATTATTGACTGGCGCCATAACCGATTCCTGCGAAGCGGTAAGAATCAGCCGCCAGTTTGTACCGGGAATTGGCGCAACACTGGCAATTTTAGTTGCATCCTCATAGAGATAGTCAAAACTTGAAATCGCTTCAGGATCAGTAGCCTGCAATTGGGCACCCATGCCTTGCGGACCATCGATTTCAATGTTATCGAAAATATTGGTCTGATTCATAACCAGGTCGTTGTTCGGATGTGCCATCATCACCCCAGTTTCACTGATTACCATCCCGTACTGGTTTTCCCCATCTCCCAGATTGTTGACCACTTCATTCAGAAAACTGGGATCCCGGCGGGCAATCAGAATGCCGACGACAGCACCGTTATTGACAATTGGTGCCACTTCAAAGACTGCCGGCTGGCCGGTTACCAGACTGATTGAAACATCGGAGATGCTTAAGTTGCCGGCATAGGCTTCCTGATACCAGAACTGATCGCCCAGATCAAATTCGCCGCCGCTAATAATATATTTGCCATGACCAGTTAGATCAGCAATAGCCATATCTTCATAGCCCAAGTCTGCCACTTCAGGACTAAGTGAAGCCGTTTGGGCGTTAAAGTCCATGTTAATGACAGCATTTCGCCTGGCCAGTTGATCCAGGGTTGTCAGATTACCATTAATAATCGCCCCAATATGATTGGCACTTTCTTCAACATACTGATTCGACTGAATATCGTGCTGTGTTTCAATTGCGCTTGATCCGCTCATCAATGAGTAGACTCCCAAAACGGCTGCGATTGCAAAGGCAATCAACAGGGTCATGAGGATCAGTTTAGTGGTCAGGCGCACGCCCATTTTGAAGTCTCGTTCTTCCATTTCTCCAACTCCTTTTAATTAAGTTTTCTTTAGATTTCGCATCGTTTGTTTCGCGAAGGCGCAAGGGAAGCAGCTAATTAAGAGCTCATTCCAAATCGTAATTGTTATATTCCCGATTTTTTTGCGGTCAAACATCTGATTTTGTAGAATTTGAATTTTCTGTTGTTATTCTGAAACAGCTAATGATCAATTCACGACATTCTGGCGATCAGGTTAAAAAGGTTTCGGATATGCTTGCAGTAGCCGAGAAAGAATTAATTCATTTACGAGAACATTTTGATATTGATATTTTGGTTGATACAATTGAGTTCTATATTATTTCGGGTATAAAAAATAAACCATTTTATTGATGACATAAAATGCTTCGCTTGAAATAGTATGCAAATCAAGATATAATATGACTATATCGAGTGAAAGGGGTGATAGCTTGAAATCATCAATCAGACCATCAGCAGATTTGAGAAATCATTACAGTGAAATTTCCCGGCAATGCCGTGAGACAAGAGAAGCCGTCATTATTACAGTAAATGGTAGAGGCGATACAGCGGTTCTAGGCTTACAGGATTATTATCAGATGAAATCGGAACTGGAATTGTTAAGGATTTTGGCAGAAGCTGATGATGATGTAGAAAACGACCGAGTTGCACCAATGCAGGATACAATCGAAGATCTTCGCGCAGCTTTACTGGAGAGAAAAACAAATGACTTATAAAATTCTGCGAACTGACAAAGCAGAAGACCAGTTGCGTGATATCATTTTTTATATTGCAGATGATTCAGGAAGTCCAGAACTTGCATTAAACTATCTGGAAAAAATTGAAACGGCAATCAATCGATTGGCAGAATTCCCTGAATCCGGGAGTATTCCTCGTTATTCGATTCTCAAAAAACAGGGATTTCGGGTATTAATTGTCGAAAAGCATCTGTTGTTTTATAAAATCAATGATTCAGACAAAGTCGTGATCATCTATGCAATTGTCGACAGCAGACGGGAGTATCAGCATTTAATATAATCAATTTCAATGATTTGCCGACGGATTTGCTGGTAAAATCAAACCAAAGTCGGTATAATAAATTACAAGCCTGTTTTTCGGGCCAAACAAAGATAAAAACACAGTTCCGGTTGGTAGTCCGGACGCAGTTTCTGTCAGTAACCTGCCTCCTTGGTTGTCCTTTCTTTGTGAAATTTTAAGGAGGACACTATGGAAAAAACAGTGTTAAATTTGACCGTCTATTTTGAGGAACCCTTCTGGTACGGCTTTTTTGAAAGAGATGATTCGGAAGGCTACGCAATCTGCAAGCATGTGTTTGGCGCCGAACCTCGGGACGTAGAAATTTATGAGCTGCTGCAAAAACATTTTAAACGGTTGTCATTTGGAAAAGTGCCAGATCGTTTGGAAGCTGAAGCGGTGAAAAAAATTAATCCAAAGCGAATGCAGCGGGCGGTAAGAAGTCAGACAAAAGACAAGGGAATCGGTACGAAGGCTCAGCAAGCGATTAAAAAACTACAGGAAGAACAAAAATCCCTGCATCGTAAAGCGAATCGTATCCGACTTGAAGAGGAAAAAGAACAACAATTTTTGATGCGCAGAGAAAAACGAAAAGAAAAGCATAAAGGTCATTAAAAAAGTAATTTACCTGCAGTGTATAATGATGGGACGCATGGATTATTTCTGCCATTATTCATTATAGTTTGTCTTAACATTAGAAATTACAGACCATTTGCGTATCCATCAATGAAATAGAAAGGAGAAGTGTATGCACGGTCCGATTGATTTCATTGTAATGGAGTTTGGTGAAAAGAATTTTAAGGGGGAGGTGCTGGAGGCACTGAATGATTCAGTCGATAAAAAAATCATTTCAGTTCTGGATCTGGCACTGATCCACAAAGATGTAGACGGTAATATTTCGACCTTTGATTTGAACAGCCTGGATGGAAAGCTGGCACAGTCTATTGAAGGGCTGCATCGGGAAAGTATTGGTCTGATAACGGATGAAGACATCGAGGAAGTCGGAGCAATTATGGATCCTGACTTTACCGCCGGGCTTTTGATCGTCGAACAACTGTGGGCCAAGAATCTTAAACAGGCACTCATGAACACTGAAGGAATTCTGCTTTCAGAAGGGCGTATCCATCCGGATGCGGCATTTGAATTGGATGAGGAGGAAAACTGATGGGCTTATTAAGAGGGGTCGCTCGGACGGCCGTTATATCAGGAACAGCAACAGCAGTATCGAATCGCGTCAGCAGAAAATAGGCACAGCGCTTTGCCCAAAAAGACCAAGATGCCTATGCTCAGCAGCAGGCTTACCAGCAAAGATCACCGCAGGCATCAATTCAGAGCCAGGCGACTGAACCGGTAAGTTCCGAATTTGATCAGCAAATGGAGCAATTGGCTAAACTCGGTCAACTCAGAGATCAAGGGATTTTGACGCAAGAAGAGTTCGATGCAAAGAAAAAGCAAATACTGGGATTATAAATACAAAAAAAGCTCTGAGGGTTCAGGGCTTTATTTTTTTACAGTGACTGCTATAGTTATTAATGTGATGATTTCAAATGATAAGTGTGTACTGAGGAAATGGATGGTTTTTATGCTGAAAAAAGGACGAATAATTGGTTTCAGAGAAACCGGCTATTCGTCCTTATAAAATGATATTCTTTTGATTATGGGAGTTCTTCAGTTTCAGGCAGTGATTCGGGCTCGTCTGATTCACTAGGAGAAACCGAATCAGACATTGAGGGGTCTTCTAAAACTGGCAGTTCATTACTGGTGGTATTTGTTTCTGCACTATCAGATTGATCAGATGTAATAACTGCGGCATTGCTTTCTGCTTTATCAGATGCGGTGCTTGTTGATAGCTCAGGAACATTGTCAGCAGTAACTGATTCAATACTCGTTGTGGTCATTGCAAGTGTTACAGCATAGTCAGTGCTTTGAACCTGATTACTGATATAACCTTTTGTGTCAGTTGCTGTGGCATAGAAAGTATAGGTTCCTGTTGTTGGAAGGATAAATCCAACGCTGGGTAGTGTAGATAAATAGGTGATGTTTTTCAGGTCGCCGCCATCTAGACTGTAATAAAACTGATAGGTGTAAGACGGGAAACCATAATAGGCATCCGGTATTGTCAGGACGACCATTTGGCCAGCCTGATCGGTTGCCGGGAATGTCACTTGCAAGTCGTTTGTGATGGTAATCGGGTTAATGACAGTATAGCCGCTAATCTTCTCTGTATCGGTATTGCCGTTCGCATCGGTTACTGTAGCTGTGATGGTATAAGAACCGGCTTCAGGAAATTCGTAAGTGGCTATGTTATCGCTGATAAATGATGAGTCGATTTCAACAGGGGTACTTCCTTTTAAGGTATAAGTAAAGGAATATGCGAGTGGTTCAACTCCGCCAATGCTCGTTGCGGTAACTGTTACTGGGGTGTCGGTTGTGGCTTCACCTCTTTTAAGATCAGTTTCTAATGCGGTCAGAACAGGATTGTTTTCAACGACAAACACATCACTGGCCGTCGGTTCACTAGTAGTGCCTCGGGAATCTTTCACCTCCACGTAGAAGGTGTAATTACCAGCTTCTGTTGGTGTGAATTTAGCATAAGCAGAGGTTGAATAGTCTTGAATGATAGTTAATGCCCCGTTGTCTATTTTATATGAAAACTGGTACTGATAAGGTCGAATTCCATTTGTTGCTGATGCATATAAAGTCAGCTCTTTGTTGATGTTCTGCGGCGATGTCTGTTTTACGATTAGATTGCCGATAATCGAATTATCTTCAATTATAAATGCATCACTATCTTTTATAGCGCTATTTCCGCTGGCATCTTTTATCTTTACAGAGAATGTATAACTGCCGGCAGTTTCCGGTTTGAAAGTAACGTAATTGTATTTTGTAAAATCTTTTATGATTACAGGATCTCCGCCATCCAAAGTATATGAAAACTGATACTGGTAAGGAGAGATGCCTTTGCTTCCGTATGCAGTTAATTTTAGCGAAGTGCCAATATTTTGCGGGGATGTTTTATTAATTGTTAATGATCGGATAGTGACACTTTCTACTATTTTTAACGAATTAGATTGAATGGTGTTGGATTCAGTACCACTGGAGTCCGTCACTTTCACATAAAAAGTATAGGTGCCAGCTTCGGATGGTGTAAACACCGCACTGTTGCCTGTTACATCGCTGGCTGGTATGGCAACAATGTCGCCGCTGCCTATCTTATATGAAAAGTCATAAGTGTAAGGACTGGTCCCGCCATTGACAGTGGCAGATAAATTTAATGTTGTACCGATGTTTTGAGGTGATGACTGTTCGATCACTAAATCATCTGCAATCGGGTTGTCGGTAACTGTGAATGAGTTGATTTCTTCAACGCCACTCATATTTCCGCTGGTATCTTTTATCAGCACAGAAAAGGTATAAGTGCCGGCAAATTCCGGTTTAAAAGTAACATAATTGGATTTTGAAAAATCTTTTATAATGGTAGTCGCCCCGCCATCCACCTGATAGGAAAATTGATACTGATAAGGTGTGACCCCTTTGGTTCCCGAAGCGGCTAGTCTTAGACTGGTGCCGATATTTTGTGGTGATGTTTTATTTAGGGTGAAAGATCGAACTAGGACGGATTCTGTTATTTTGAAACCTTTTGACTGAATCGTTTGGGATTCATTGCCGTTGGAGTCCGTTGCTTTCACATAAAAAGTATAGGAGCCAGCTTCAGTTGGCGTAAACACCGCACTGTTTTCTGTTACATCGCTGGCTGGAATGGCAACAATGTCAGCACTTCCAAGCTTATATGAAAAGTCATAGGTGTAGGTTCCACTACCGCCAGAAGCAGATGCTGTTAAATTTAAAGTGCTACCAATATTTTGTGGTGATGACTCTTGAATCGTCAAGGTATCCGCGATTGGCAGGTCACCAACGGTGAAAGTATCACTTTCTTCAACTACGCTAAGATTATCATTGGCATCCTTAATCTGAACGGAGAATGTATAGTTCCCAGCGATATCTGGTTTAAAATTTACATAATTATATTTTGAAAAATCTTTTATAATGGTAGTCGCCCCACCATCCACCTGATAGGAAAACTGATACTGATAGGGTGTGATACCGTTTGTTCCAGAAGCAGTCAACCTTAGAGTTGTACCGATATTCTGAGGCGATGTTTTGTTGATGATTAACGATCGGACTGATACCGTTTCAGTTATCTTAAAACTTTTTGATTTTATCGTTTCGGATTCAAGGCCATTGGAGTCTGTTACTTTGGCATAGAAAGTATAGGTGCCGGTTTCAGTTGGCGTAAAGACTGCACTGTTTTCAGTTACATCACTGGATGAAATGGGAACAATCTCGCCACTGCCCAGCTTATATGAAAAGTCATAAGTGTAGCTTCCACTGCCGCCAGTAGCGGATGCTGATAAATCTAAAGTGGTGCCGATGTTTTGTGGTGAAGACTGTTGGACGATTAAATCATTGACTAAGGGCAGGTCGTCAATGGTGAAAATATCACTCGATTTTTCCACAACATAATTATCGCTGGCGTCTTTAATCTGTACAGTGAAGATATAATTGCCAGCAGTTTCAGGATTAAAACGAACATAGCTGTATCGGGAAAATTCCTGAAGAACCACAGGGGTACCGCCATTCAACTGATAGGAAAATTGATATTGGTAAGGCGTAATACCATTTGTTCCAGAAGCGGATATTCTTAATGTTGTCCCGATATTCTGAGGCGATGTTTTATTAACGATTAAAGATTTGACTGAGAGTGTTTCAGTTATTTTAAAAGTTTTCGATTTTATCGTTTCAGATTCAAGGCCATTGGAGTCGGTTATTTTGACATAAAAAGTATAGTTTCCGGCTTCGGCTGGCGTAAACACTGCACCATTGCCGCTTACGTCACTGGCAGGAATATCAACAATGCTGCCACCACTCTTTTTATATGAATAATTAAAGGTATAGCTTCCACTGCCGCCAGTAGCTGTTGTAAAAAGATTTAATGTTGTTCCAATGTTTTGCGGTGAAGATTCTTGTACTGTTAAATCCTGGGCAATTGGGATATCACCAACGGTGAAAGGATCACTTACTGCTTCCGTACTTAAATTACCGTATGCATCTTTAATGAGCACAGAGAATGTATAGTTTCCGGCAACATCCGGAGTAAAATTGGTATAACTGGTTCTTGCGTAATCTTGAATTACAATTGGTGTCCCACCATTTAACTGATATGAAAACTGATACTGATAGGGGGTAACGCCGTTTTTCCCGGATGCAGTTAATCTTAAAACGGTACCAATATTCTGTGGTGATGTTTTGTTGATTTTTAATGATTTGACGATGACATTATCAACGATGCGATAGCCGGTTATTCTTTTAACGGTAGATTGAGTTCCCTGATCATCAACAGCACGCACATAAAATGTGTAGGTCCCGGCTTCTGTTGGGGTAAATGAAGCAGAATTATCGGTAATAACACTATCAGAAATTGGAATCTCAAGAGAACCGTTCGAATATGAAAACTGATAGGTGTAATTGCCGCTTGTTGCAGGTGTTGCAGTCAGTGTGATGGTTGTACCGACAAGTTGCTTTGATGGTAAATCGGCCGTGAATGATTTAATGACAGGCTTTGTTGATGCAGCCATGGCATTAAGTGGAGATAAAATAGAAATAAATAAAATTAGTGCAAAAATTGGAATAAATGATTGCTTTTTCATAAATAGTTCCTTTCATTTATAGTGCATTGATTTGGTCGATTCTATGTTTTGTTAAAGACATTTTGAATATTATTACAATTTTCAACCTTTGTTATTATTGGAAAATGAATTTGCATCACAATTATGGAAATAAAAAAAGATATGTTGCCATACCCGTTAAAAGTGCAACTGGCTGGCTTTCCATTTGGTTAAACCCCTATAGCTTTGCGTCATTATCTTTCAATAATTTTGCCGAAATGATATTCAAATAGTTACATTTATATCTAGCACTATCATAACAGCTTTCTTGAATGAATTCAAGGTGTGACATTAAGTGTGACATGAAAATATTAATATTATATTTGAAATATACAAACTCTTAATCGTTTTTGTAATAGTGTTTTTATTCTTAATCATGTTCAATAAATGATGCGCTTTAAAATTAAAAAAATTTCGAATTTTTTATCGGTTGAAGGTTACTAGATAAATAACTTTCCTGTATTATCGATTCTTGAGTATTTGTTTTTTTTAAATATAGGGGCACTATTCAACAGACAGGTTTTCTTAAAAATAAAAGCAATATTTTAAGAAATGAATTGGCCGCTTGACTTGGAGTATACTCAAAGTGTTAAACTTTATTAAATGAGATAAAAACAGAATAATCGAGGTTTAAATGAACACACAGGAAATTTTAAAAAAAGTTAAAATAGGTGAACTGTCTATTGAGGATGCAGAGCTTCATTTTCGCCGCCAGCCAATTGAAGAAATGGGCTTTGCCAAGCTGGATAATCATCGAAAATTACGGTCGGGTTTTGCCGAGGTGATCTTCTGTAGCGGTAAATCAGATGAGCATCTGGTTAATATATTCGGAAAACTTTTTGACCAGGATGGTGAGGTGCTGGGAACCCGGGCATCAAAACATCAGTATGAAATCGTCAAGGCTGTTTATCCCCAAGTGGAATATGATGAAATTTCTAAAATTATAAAGATTGAAAAAGCGGATAAAAAACGGATTGGAAAAATCGCAGTCTGTTCTGGTGGGACCGCCGATATTCCGGTGGCTGAGGAAGCCGCATTAACCGCAGAATATTTTGGAACACACGTCGAACGCGTCTATGATGTGGGAGTCAGTGGCCTGCACCGGGTATTGTCAAATCTCGAGGTGATTCAGACGGCCAATTGTGTGATAGCAGTAGCCGGAATGGAAGGGGCTTTGGCCAGTGTTATTGGCGGCCTGGTTGATAAGCCGGTCATTGGAGTTCCGACATCCGTCGGATACGGTGCCAGCCTGAACGGGCTTTCAGCACTACTGACAATGATTAATTCCTGTGCCAATGGCATTACTGTGGTAAATATTGATAATGGTTATGGGGCCGGCTATACAGCGACCCAGATTAATCGCCTGGCGGTGCAGTCATGAGTAATGCTTTATATCTTGAATGTTACTCCGGCATCAGCGGCGATATGACCGTTGCTTCCCTTCTGGATCTGGGTGCTGACCAGGAGGTACTAAAAGAGGCCCTTGCCAGTCTGCCGGTTTCCGGATTTGAGATCTTTATCAGTCGGGTTAAAAAAGCTGGCCTGGATGCCTGTGATTTTATGGTAAAGCTGGAACACGATAATCATGATCATGATATGGCGTATCTACATGGGGACGGCCACCATCATGAAAGTCACAGCCATCATCATGAGGCCAAGCACGATAGTCATCATCACCATCACGAAACGGCGTCAGATCATCATTCCCATCAATATCATGAGGATCATCAGCAGCATAGGCTTGAACATGCTCATGTTCATCGCGGTTTGGCTGACATCAATGAAATTATTAACCAGTCTGTCATAACTGACCGGGCCAAAACCATTGCCAACCGGATCTTTTCGATTATTGCCGATGCGGAAGCCAAAGCCCATGGTCTTCCCAGCGATCAGGTGCATTTCCATGAGGTGGGAGCAGTTGATTCGATTGTTGATATTGTTGCGGTCGCAGTTTGCCTGGATAACCTGGATATCACGGAGGTGATTGTGCCGGAAATTTGCGAAGGAAGAGGCTTTGTCCGTTGTCAGCACGGTCTTATTCCGGTGCCAGTACCGGCGGTTACCCATATTGCCGGCAGCCATCATTTAAACCTTAATCTGACCAGTACAGAGGGTGAGCTGATTACCCCAACTGGGGCAGCTATTGTGGCGGCTATTAAGACCGGGGATCAGCTTCCAAAGCAGTTTAATATTAAAAGAACTGGCCTTGGCGCGGGAAAAAGAACTTATGATCGCCCTAGCCTTTTACGGGCCATGCTGATTACTGACAAGACCACTGAAACTGGTCAACTGACTAAGCTTGAGACTAATATTGACGACTGCACCGGTGAAATGATGGGTTATGTGATGGAACGTCTGTTTGAAGCCGGGGCCAGAGATGTCCACTACAGTCCGGTTTTTATGAAAAAAAACCGTCCAGGGTATCTTTTGAATGTGATCTGCACAGAGGAATCCAGAAAAAAATTGGAAGACATCATTTTTGAAGAAACGACTACCCTGGGAATCCGGCGAACAGTGATGGCTAGTAGTGGTCTTAAAAGAAGTGTAGAAAGTATCAACACCAGTATCGGAACGGCTCAAATTAAAATCTGTGAACTGCCATCGGGAATCCGTATTTATCCCGAATATGACAGTGTTGTGGAAATCTGTGAGAGAAACGGTATATCTTATCAGGAAGGATATCATATTATTAAAAGTGAAGCCGAAGTGATGAAAAGTAAAATTTAACGTTCATTAGTTTTCTCTAAAATTGAATCAACCCCGTAATTAAGCAGCATCCCGGTTAATTCAATCAATCTTTCCAGTGGGATTTTCTTGCCGTCAGCTACCCATTGACGATACATATCAAGAGAGCTTTGGCTGGTAAAAGTATTGACGATGTTTTGTTCTTCTTCGGGCAGATGGGCGTAGGGATTGAAGCGCTGACGGTTATGCTTTAAAGCGGTCATAAAAAGCTTGTTGCCAAAAGTGCGATAACTTTCTGCAGAAATCAGACGTTCGGTAAAGGCGTCCTGCTTTGCCAGGTAGGTAAAGAAGACGCGGTTAATCTCCATCATTGGCATGGTTGGCGGAATCTGGTCTATTTCGGAAAAATAAAGGTTGGCTGCTTCCTGAAGCATATCTTCAAACAGGGCTTCGATGGAAGTGTAATGTAGGTAAAAGGTCTTTCGGTGGATGCGGGCCCGTTCAGTTAGTTCTTTAACGGTGATTTTCTGGGCATCCATTTGGCAGACCATTTCTTTGAAGGCCTTCTTAATGGCTTCTCTGGTTTTTTGAACTCTTAAATCCATTTGTCTCTCTTGCATTAGCGTATTCCTTTTCAAAAATATTTTTCGATATCTTGTGTTGAGATAATATCCAAATTATTAAATATGTGGCATAATCAACAAAAAAATTATTATTGGAAATTGAATGTTAAACCAATTCCTATTATAATACACTTAGAAGAAATAAGCAACACGTGGATATTAAGTGCGAGAATAAGAAGGCGCAAGACGGTTGTGATTGGAAGAAATCAAACTAGGGATCTTTTGTATTTTTCACTTTATGAATTATTAAAAGAATAATAGAAAGGTTTCCGATGTAAAAGCATCTTTTATTTAAAAAGAGTTTAGATGATTGTTTATGTCAGTGTTGAACTGACTGATTAAAAAGGAGAAAATATAATGAAGTATTTAAACGAAGCGGAATTTAATGCAGTTAATGTTTTTGGTAAAGGGATGGAAAACGCCATGTTTGCCCAGTATTTTATTGGAGAATCTTTTCTGAATCCGTTGACGGAGTTTGGCAAGGCTCCATTGTTTATGGCGAATGTAACCTTTGAACCGGGATGCCGAAATAACTGGCATATCCACCATGCATCAAATAAAGGTGGTCAGATTTTAATCTGTACCGCTGGAGAAGGCTGGTATCAGGAAGAAGGCAAAGATCCGATTTCTTTAGAAGCAGGAAAGGTAATCACAATTCCTTCAAATCTTAAACACTGGCATGGCGCCAAAGCTGACAGCTGGTTTTCACATATTTCGGTTGAAGTGCCAGGTGAGGATACATCCAATGAATGGCTGGAGCCGGTTGCTGATGAAGTCTACAGTAAGCTAAAATAATTCTTTTTTGATAAGAGAAGCATAAAAGATTATAGAAATGATGGATTTTGATTAAAGGTTTCTTTATCAGATCCATCATTTGTTGATTTTAAGGATTATTACACTAGCATCTCAGATTTGCTGATATTTTAAATTTTTAGTATAATATTTGTAGCAAAAGATGAAAGAACAGGAGCTAATAATGGTAGAAAAGATATATGAAAAGCCCGAAATATACAGAATCGATATTCCATTACCTAATAATCCACTTAAAAACCTTAACAGCTACGTGGTTAAAACTGACAAAGAGAATCTGATCATCGATACCGGATTTGATATGCCGGAATGTCTGGAAGCCATACAGGCCGGGATAAAAGAACTCAATCTAGATATGGAAAAAACGTCATTCTATTTGACCCACCTGCATTCGGATCATACCGGCCTGATGAATCGCTTAGGTAATGATCAAACAAAAATATATATGGGTGAGATTGAATACAATTATTTTAAGCGTACCTTATCGGGGGAAATACGTCAAAAAGCCAACAACACGTTTTTGGCGGAAGGTTTTCCAGAAGAAGACTTGAGTTTACAGGTGAAAAAGAACCCGGCCTTTGTCTATGCGCCTAAAAAAGTATTTGAGGCAATTACACTAAAAGACAAGGAACCGTTTTTGGTCGGAGACCTTAAATTTGAATGCGTCCTGGTCCCCGGTCATACACCAGGCAATACCTGTTTGTATTTAAAAAGCGAAAAGATCATGTTTTTGGGAGACCATATTTTAATGCATATCAGTCCCAATATTACAAACTGGCCGGATGTTGAAAACTCCCTTAATGACTACCTGGTCAGTCTGGATAAGATTGCCAAATATGATATAAAATTGGGTTTACCGGCCCATCGCCAAAATGATGTTGGCGTATACGAGCGAATCGGCCAGTTAAAAAAACATCATGAAGAGCGCTTACAGTCTATTTTGGATATTTTAAAGCAAAAAGATTACCAGACTGCTTATGAAATTGCGGGTCAGCTGAAATGGTCTTTGAGCGGTAAAACCTGGGAAACTTGCCCTGTTTCTCAAAAGTGGTTTGCAACCGGCGAAACTTTAGCGCATTTGGATTATTTGCTGCATAAAAAACTGATTGTCAAAGTGGAAAAGGATGGGTGTTATTTTTATCGGATTCGCTGAGAATAACCCTGGCATCTTTGACTAGAAGTATTAAAAATTGAAAAGAAACAAATGTGTAGATCCCTGTTAGCGAAAGTTAATAGGGACATTTTTGATCCGATAGAAACACAGGTGGGCTTGAAAAATGGCGATATTAGTTTGGAGGTTATCCGAGAAGTTTGAATGCCATGAACTGCATTAACAAAGCGGAAGAAAATAGATAGAGACCTGAATTTTTTGAAATAAAGTTAAGAAAATATTTGAAAGATTATGACGATCTCTAAAAAATTGATCGTGGATACCACAAGAACTATGTCAATTCAAATGGCGGATGGAATACCACCTATGCGCTTTCTTTCACCATATGCCAATTCTTTAATACAGTGATTAAATTCGAAGTGCGGCACTTCTGATTCATGGCGAAAAAGCCCACTCAGTGTATTTCAGCCAGGTTGCTTTGGAAAAACTGAACAGTAAAATTAGAAATAACGGGGATATGAAAGCCGCTTTCATATCCTTTTTGCAGTTTAGAGGAATTGAAAATATGGCGTGATTATGATAAAATTAAGTCATATAGTAAAACGAAATTAAATAAAAAGGGGGCAAGGTGATGATTAAGATTAGACCTGTTTCGGATCTAAGAAATAAATTTAAGGAAATTGAGGAAACAGTAAAAAGTGGTGAGCCAGTCTATTTGACTAAAAACGGCTATGGTTCTATGGTTGTGATCAGCTTGGAGCAATACGCGGCGCTGACAGATGAAGTTGAGTTAAAGCTGGATGAAGCGGATAAAGCAGCGGCAGCGGATAGTGTCCGTCTTACGGAAGATGAAGTTTTTAGCAGAGTGAGACAACGTATCAATGAACGAAAAGCACTATAAGCTGTGTTTCCTTCCGCTATTTGAAGACGACTTGAACGCTATCGTTGAGTATATAGCGGTTCGGCTAAAGAATCCAATGGCTGCAAACGCGCTGGTAGACGATGTGCAGCAGAGCATTCGAGAACGTTTATCGTGCGCTGAAGCTTTTGAACAATTTCGTTCTGTTAAGGAACGCCAGTATCCCTACTATCGTATTTACGTCCGCAACTATACAATTTTCTATGTGGTAATCGATGATGTAATGGAAGTCCGCAGGCTTCTTTATAACAGGCGTGACCTTCAAGAGCATATCTAGAGCATAAAAAGGAATATACTTGAAACAATTTTACAAGTCTTTTGTTGCGAAAATCAGCATTGGGCTTTTAAAGGTTTTACGAGGAAGAAAAAACGTGTCATTTTGGTTATAGAAAGACATGTCGTAATTTCCCAGGAATTCCTTCGGTTACAACAGAAGAGAAAGAAATGATCGGGAAATTTCTTTTTTAAAGCCTTGAAAATAGTAAGCTAACAAATTAATTTAAATAGTTGATACAGGGCAGTGTAAGTTTTTAGTCACGCCATATCAATACTTTTCTTATAATCATTACCCCATTCTTCCATGGCCTGAATAATTGGCTCCATGCTTAAGCCCAAATCGCTTAAGGCATACTCCACTTTTGGCGGGACTTCCGGATAAACAGTGTGGAGGAGTTTTATGAAAAAGAAAATTGGGATTTTTTTGTTGGCAGCCATACTGCTTGTCGCTTTATCCGGCTGTGCGGCCAATTCAAGTGATAATGCAGAAGGTGATAGTGCAACAAGTGATGTACAGACCGAAATTAGTGAAGTCACTTTGGATGCTGGTGTGATCAGTGTTTATGATATGGGCGATCTGAAAATTCATGCTTATGCAACAGGTGATGCACTGGGGGATGAGTGTTATATTATTGAGTTGAGCGATGCTTTAGTCGGTATTGAAGCCCCCAGTTTTACACAAAACCTACATGCTTGGAAAGCCTATATCGAAGAACTGGGAAAACCGATGGATGATATTTTTATCTGCAGCCATGCCACTGGGGCCAGTTATATTGAAGGCTTGACGGTCTATGGAACCCAGGGCGCTCAGGATGCCATCAAAAATGGTTCGACATTTGAAACAACCCAAGGCCTGTACGAAACATTTGGCGATGATTTCCATGGCGGATCAGATATGATTCAGATTAACAAAGTTGTGCCAGAAGGTTCAGTAACAGTTACTGGTGTAGCATTTAAGGTTATTGATCGGGGCGATACCCATGATCTGGAAATTCCTGAAGCCAATTCAATTTATACCCATATGCTGGGCAAAACAAGTCATTCAATTTTAGTCAGTAAAGAGCAGATGGATGCCATGATAGCAAGCTTAAAGGATTATCAGACAGCTGGTTACGATCTGATTTTGTCGGCACATTCTGCACCTGAAGGTCAGGATGCGGTAACAGAAAAAATTGCTTATCTTGAAAAGGCCGAAGAATTGACTGGGTCTTGTAGCAGTGCAGATGAATTCATTACTGCCATGAAAGAAGCTTTCCCAGATTACACAGGGGATAATTATCTGGAAATGAGTGCCGGATTCTTATATCCGTCAGCACAATAGTAAAATATTTGATTGAGTCAGTACGAAGGCGTGCTGGCTTTTTTCATGTCGGCAGGTTACAAAAAGGTAACTCAGTAATAGATTTGTGCCTACTTTTTTTCTGGGGATTCGTGATTTACAATAACTGTAGGAACTGAAAAAGTTCAAAAATTTGCAAAATGGAGGTAACTAAAAATGGCACTTTCCAATCTTTATGGATGGAACAAAAGCGAAAAAGGATTTATTGGCGGTACTGCATGTGGGGCATCTGACAAGGCAACTGCCTGTGGCGCTCCTGATAAAACAGCTCGCATTTCAACCGCTTGCGGCGCATCGGACAAAGCAGTAAAATGCGGTTCAGCCTGTGCTGCTCAGGATGATGGAAAAGTGAATGGCAAGATTGTGATGGAGGTATAGAATGTAGGTTGGCGAAATTATGAAAGTTCTGGTGAAAGAAGCATAGGAATGATGGCAAGTGATATGACTATGAATTTACGGTCAGATCATCGATTTGTCGAGGATGAAGGATGGTAGCTTGCTCAAAAATGTTATGAATCCTTTATGTTTTAAACCAGGCGGGTATTCAATGCTCGGAGACCGTCAACGCCCATCAAGGTTATGTGGGTGATAAGCGGGTGTTTCGTTCAGCCAATAATGGCGTGGATCATTCGATCAAAAATTTCTATTTTAATCTGATTAAACATGGCCAGGATACTTATATCTCTGAGCCCTATGTGTCAATGGCTACTGGTCATCTCTGCGTTACCTATTCCCGGGTCTTTAATCTGACCAATGGCAAATACGTACTTTGTGTGAATTTCCTGCACGAGCACTAAATTAAAAAACCTTGCTTTGTGCAAGGCTTTTTTTATTACAGGGTTTCCCAACTATCTCGCTGATAGTCGCGGATGGCTCGGTCGCTGGAAAAGAGGCCGCAGCGAGCGACATTGTTTAAGGACATGCAAACCAGGTTTGCGGATTTTGATAAGCCGATAAGACTTGCTGATGGCTATTAGCATAGTCATCAAAATCTTTTAGGACAAAATAATGATCATTGTGGAGTAGCAGTGAATCATAAATAGCCTGAAAGTTTGAAAACTTGCCTAAGGTCGAATCAATCAGTTGGTTCATAATCCGTTGCAGGCGGGCATCATTCTTATAAACATCCAGGGAATGATAGCTTCCGCTGGCATAGTAATGTGCGACTTCCTCAGCAGACAGACCAAAGGTAAAGATATTTTCGGCACCGACAGATTCAAAAATTTCAATATTGGCACCATCCATTAAAATGGACCCTAAAGAATGGACACTAAAATAAAGTCTCCCTCTTTAGGGGCTATTTTGTTATACTCAAATCAAAACACAGTCAGTGGGCTTGAAGTGGCTTCTTCATGATAACCCAGTGTATATTGACTATCAAAAGTCGCTGTCGCTTCTTCTTTTGACAGTCAATACACACTGAGTCACGCTATTCGCCAACTTCATCAAGCCCGTTCCATACTTCACGTTCACACTATGCAGAAAGGGTGCTACTTATGACGAAACGAACATTTACACATGAACAGATACAAACACTTGCATCTAATCCTTATGTCAAAAGAGTAGATTTGATCCGGAAGTACTGGGTGAGTACAGAATGAAATCATTCGCCAAGAAATGGCGAAATAAGTATCGTGAACACGGGGTGTCCGCTCTAAAAGATACACGGGTTGAAAACTTAGGCCGCCCTAGAAAATCTGTCTTAACGCCAGAACAACAGATCGAGAAGTTACAATCGAAGATCACGCTTTTGGAAGAAGAGAATAATCTGTTAAAAAAATCAGAATGGAGCGAAAGGAGGCAAGAAAGAAGCGAACGTCCAAGTGATGTTTTCGAACGTATCCATCACATGAAAACAAATGGATCCTATACAGGAACGATTGTTGATGCGTGTGATCTACTAGGTGTGTCGCGTTCTGGCTACTACAATTACCTCAACAGCGCTGATCAAAGGGAAGCAAATGAAACGATGGATCTCATGTGGAAAAAGCAAATTGAACAAGCTTATCATTACCGCAAATATGATAAAGGATCTCGTAGCATCGTCATGTACTTCAATAACAAGTTAAAGATTATCGTGAATCGTAAAAAGGTTCAGAGACTTATGCGAAAGTATTCGATTATTTGCCCCATTCGCAAAGCGAATCCATACAAACGCATGGCAAAAGCAACGAAAGAGCACTGTACCGTCGAAAACAAACTCAAGCGTCAGTTTGATCAAGGTGTCAGTAAGAAAGTTTTATTGACGGACATCACGTATTTACCTGGAGCCAACGGGTTCATGGGTTATTTGTCGACGATAAAAGATGGCGCAACAAAGGAAATTCTCGCTTACTATGTTTCAGATAATTTGAAAATAGATATTTCACTAAATACGATTGATCAACTCATGCATGCCCATGGTCATGCCTTGCATGAGGAAGCCTTTGTCCATTCAGATCAAGGCGTTCATTACACGAGCCCAAAATTCCATAAGAAATTAGCCGCTAATAACCTTGGACAATCTATGTCACGAAGAGGTAACTGTTGGGACAATGCACCTCAGGAATCATTCTTCGGCCACTTAAAAGATGATATGAACTATCATCACTGTAAAAATATTCATGAATTACGTGCTGTCGTTGATGATTATATTGATTATTATAATCATGAGCGTGGTCAATGGAACCTAAAAAAATTGCCCCCTGTTAGTTACAGAGAGCAATATTTATTAGATGTTTCATGAGAGCCTTTTTTTAAATGTCCTTGACAAAGGGTCCACATTACATAGTACCTAGGGTGACTGCTCCGTTCATCATAAATTTCATATTGCCGGTGCCGGATGCTTCTTTACCGGCAGTGGAGATTTGCTCGGAAATATTGGCAGCAGGATAGATGATTTCTCCTAGCGAGACATTAAAATTAGCCAGAAAAACGACCTTTAAATAGGGGCTGACGATCGGATCATTATTGACCAGATTAGCGATAGCATTGATCAGCCTGATAATCTCTTTGGCAAAATAATAACCAGGTGCTGCTTTGCCAGCAAAGATAAAGGTTCGCGGGTGAACGCTTTGCCGCGGAATTGATCATCATTGGGATAAAGTACCTGACTGATGGCTTCAGCCTCAGATTTATGCCGAACTGCGTCAAGAAACTGGCCTTCGTTAAAGCACGAGAGATCAAAGGATTCCATGGGCTCAGCACTCCACAGGCGTAGGGAGTTAACGGTCTTATTGCGATAGCCTTTAACCGGGATATCATATGGCATCGCCCGGATTGCCTCATAGTCATCGTAAACAAAGGTCAACTGACCGTTGATCTTTTCCGAGTGAACACGGCCATAGTATTTGATAATCACCGATTCCTTAGGCTTTTTAATCTCAAAGGGGTAACCATGTTCCAGCCAGTTATCAGCCACCTCGACTTGTTCACCGTTAATGAGCAGTTGTTTAAATAATCCATGTTTATAGTGAATGCCATTGCCGTGGAAAGGGAAACCCAGGGTTGCCGACGATTCCAGAAAGCAGGCCATCAGCCGACCTAGTCCGCCGTTTCCCAGGCCGGGGTCGGCTTCCTGATCAAGAATATTGGTGTAATCAAGCCCCAGATCCGAAAATACGGTTTTGACGACTGGCACCAGATCAAGGCTGGCCAAATAGGATTTTAAAAGCCGGCCAATCAGAAACTCGATTGAAAACAGATAAACCCGCTTGTGGGGGTTAGAAGCATACTGGGAAGAGGTAGAGGCCCAGTAAGCAGCGGTTTTTTCCATGACCATTTCGCTTAAGGCGGTATATTGTTCAAGCGGCGAAGATTCCTCCAGGCATTCACCGGAGACTTCGGCAATTTTCTGCAGAAATTCATTTTTAAAATTCTCGATTACCGAGGGAGAAATTTCTTTCATAGCGCTTCCTTTCCGTACTGAGTGGCAAATCAGGACAAGTGAGATTCCATAAAAACTTTTTACTCCGTCAGAAAAAAACTAACAGCTCAAAAGAAAAAAGGCGCCGGTCGGGCACCTCAGACTAAAGACAAAGTATATTTAAACACCTGAGCACCGACAATTGGCTTTTCAGCTGTCTGCCTCGGGGCGAACAGTTGCCGCGAAATGCTGTTGATTAGCACTTTCAAATTAGGCAACTGTACGAATCCGCGTGCAGACTGCGAAATCCAATTGGTCGGTGCGGAGTTTGTTTACGCACTGAGGCGCTGGTCGAGCACCTTTCAGTATTATTCGGCGGGAATCCGTTTTTGTGGTGACAAAAGGATAATGTGAGCGGATAGGGGGTTGAGAACCAGCGGATTAAGGGCGATCTTTTGACCAGTGATCAGATCAAGGCCGTCAAAATCGATGAATTCAGGATGTTTAAAGAGGTGAACCGCCTTTACATTACGGTTAAAAAGGCAGAGGCAATGGTGATCCTGGTCTTTGCGCTCAAAACAGAAAACGTCGTCGCCGGTTTCCAGTGGATTCCAGGACCCCTTTTGAAAGACGGGAAAATCCTGGCGTAGCTTTGTGATTTGCCGGTACCAGTCCAAAAGCTCCTGATCTTCCCGACCCCAGGGATAGGTACAACGGTTAAAGGGATCTTCAAAGCCCTGGATACCGGCTTCGTCACCATAGTAGATGCAGGGCACACCGGGGAAGGTCATCTGCAGCAGGCTGATCAGCTTCAGACGTTTGCGGCCAAGTTCAAGCTGTTCAGGTTCCAGGCAGTAGTGTTCGCGCTCGGCGTCCCGGCAGTATTCGAAGGCTTCGCCGAGAACCGTTAAAATGCGGCGGCGGTCGTGGGAGCCGATCAGATTCATATTACTCATAAACTGTTCCTGGGGATAATGTTCAGCCAGAGACATCATGGTTCGGCTGGCTGATCGGGCACTGGTGGTACCCAGGAAAAAATCGATAAAGGTTTCCCGGAAGGGATAGTTCATGACCGAATCCAGCTCGAAGCCATTTAGATAGGTGCGCAGTTCATCATAGGCGATTTTTCGCGATGCGTCCTCCCAGACTTCGCCCAGTAAAAGGCTGTCTTCATTTTCTTCCATCATGGCCTGCTTAAGACCGCTAATAAAGGCATCAGGCAATTCGTCGGCAACATCCAGCCGCCAACCGGAAGCACCTGCTTTAAGCCAGTAACGGATGACAGAGTCAGGATCTTTAAAAATGTATTTTTGGAATTCCGGGTTCATCTCATCGGTGTTGGGCATATTTTCAACCCCCCACCAGCAGGCGTATTCGCAGGGGTAATCAGTAAAGGTAAACCAGTCGAAATAGGGCGACTCTTCCGATTGAAAAGCGCCAACACTGTCATAATGATCGTAGCGGTTGAAGTAACGGCTGTCATCCCCAGTATGGCTGAAAACCCCATCGAGGATAATGCGGATCTCCCGTTTGCGACATTCAGACACCAAAGTGCGAAAGCTCTCGAGGTTCCCGAGAATCGGATCGATTGCCATATAGTCACCGGTATCATAACGATGATTGCTTTTAGCTTTGAAAATGGGGTTGAGATAGAGGATGGTGACGTTCAGACTTTTTAAATAATCCAGCTTTTCGGTGATGCCGGAGAGGGTGCCGCCAAAAAAGTCCCAGTATTCGATCTCGCCTTTTTTGTTTTTAAAGTAGTGGGGACAGTCGGACCAGTTGGGATGGAGCATGGCATCGTTAGGGAAGCTGGCCAGGTCAAAATCCGGTCCGCGGTTAAAACGATCGGGAAAAATCTGATACATAAGACCTTCTTTATACCAGTCAGGACTTTTGCGCTTGGGATCATAGATGGTGATCTGGTAGGAAGACGCTTTTTCGGTATAAATCTGGCCGATTCCGCCTAAACCATCAGGTTTAGTGCCATAGATATAGCTTTTGCCCTTTCGATTAAATTCAAAATCATACCAGAGCAGTCCGGGTTCATCAGGAACCCGGATTTTAATGGCATAAAAATTGGAGTAATCGGTGGGATTCATGGGGTAGGATGTTTCAATGTCGTTAAAATAGGTGCGCAAACGCACATTTAAAAGATCGGAACCAAAAACTTTAATGGTCACCATGGAATTGACGGGGACAGCACCAAAAGGACACCGATATTCGGAAATAAACGAATTATGTATAAAGTTCATGATACTCAGCTTCCTTTAAGTTGCGATAGTGGGTCAGATAAACCTGCGCTGAATTCTCCCAGTTAAAGCGGGAATTAAAGGCGTTATCGGTGATTTTTTCGAACAGACCACGGTCGTTGTGATAAATATTGACCGCATTCTGGATTGTAAACAGCATGTCATGGGCATTGTAGTTTAAAAAGGTAAAGCCGTTGCCGATGCCGGTGTTGGGGTCAAACTGGGAGACAGTATCCTTTAATCCGCCGGTTTCTCTGACAATTGGAACTGAGCCATAGCGCATGGCAATCATTTGCGAAAGGCCACAGGGTTCAAATTTGGAAGGCATCAAAAAGAGATCACTGGCAGCATAAATGCGACGGGACAAGGGATCATCAAATTCGATTCGCGTCACCATTTTATCGGGATAATTATAAGCCACGCTGTTGAGTAGATTTTCATAATTGGCATCGCCGGTGCCGAGGACGACAAACTGAATATCCAGCTGCAGGATCTCATGAATGACGTTGGCCACCAGATCCAGACCCTTTTGTTCGATCAGGCGATTGACCATGGCAATCATCGGGACATCGGGACGCACGGGCAGATTTAAATATTCCTGCAGGTCTTTTTTGTTGGCCGCTTTGTTGCCGTTGGGTTCGGAAAAAGGAACAAAGAGGGCGGAATCGGTGGCTGAATTATAGACAGAGCCGTCAATGCCGTTTAAAATCCCGATTTCCTTGGCCCCAATACTTCTGATGACCCCGTCCAGGCCTTCCCCGTAATAAGGATCTTTGAGTTCGTGGGCATAGGTGGGACTGACCGTTGTCACCAGGTCGGAGGCATAGAGGGCACCCTTCATCAGGTTTAATTTACCATAAAACTCCATGTCATTGGGCAGAAAACCCAGATGTAAAAACTGGTTGATATCATCAAAGCCATAGATGCCCTGATATTTCATGTTGTGGATGGTAAAGACTGTTTTCAGCTTGGGAAAAGCCGTCCGATACTGGTGTTTTAAGAGATAGGGGACAGCGGCAGTTTCCCAGTCATGGCAATGCAGAATGTCCGGTTCAAAGCCCAGGGATGACAGTGATTCCAGGGCGGCCCGGGAAAAGAAGGTAAAGCGTTCGCCATCGTCGTAATAACCGTAGAGCTCGGGTCGCCGGAAAAAGTATTCATTATCAATAAAATAATACTTTACCCCTTCATGCTCACCGGTCAGGATGCCGCAATAATAGTCTTTGCCGTCCATTTGAACGTAAAAATGATGATGATAGTGAATGTTTTTTTCCAGCAGATTCGGAATTGATCCGTAGTTGGGAATCATCACCCGGACATCTACATCCTTGCCAAAGGATTTTGGCAGGGCGCCGACAACATCGGCAAGTCCACCGGTTTTGGCAAAGGGATAGGCTTCGGAGGCAATAAATAAAACTTTTAACATTTAAATCACCGTTCCTTTCTTAATAACGATGGGTGAATCGGGCTTGCCGATCAGGGATGTGTTATCACTGATTATGGTATCCTTATCCATCACCACATAGTTGAGTATGGTGTTCTTTCCGATCTGACAATGCTGCATCAGAATGGAGTTTTGTACCTTGGAATTTTTATCGATTTCAGTATCTCTGAAAATGATGGAGCGCGAAACGGCACCATCAATGCTGCAGCCGCTGCCGATAATCGAGCTTGAGACCTTTGATGGATCATTGAAGTAAGTGGGATGATTATCCTTGATTTTAGTATAGATAGGGTTATCATCGCGGAAAAGATCCTGGATGACTTCATATTCCAGCAGATCCATGCTGGCATTGACATAATTACTTAAGGTATGGATACGTTTAATATAAGTGCTATGATTAAAACCCAAAATTTTTAATACATCCATATTTGACAGAACCATATCGATTAAATCCCAGTCTCCACTGCGGTCACTGAAGTCCAGAAACTGGAGCAGGACGCTTTTTTTGATGATCAGCATTTCAGCAAAGAAGAAGGGGGTGCGACGTGTGCTGCGGTAATAGATGTTGGTAATTTTATCGTCTTCCAGATTCAGACAAAGGTCATCGTCGCGAAACTGATACTTGCCATGATCCTTTTTATAAATCATGGTAATATCAGCATCATTTTTTTGATGAGCGGCAAAAACCTCCCGGAAATTATAGGAAGTAACCAGGTTGGGGGTTGCCAGAATCACGTGGTCGGCATTACTGTTTTCCAGAAAGATCCGGTTATTGATAAGGTTGCGCAAATTAATCTTGATAAAACTGCCAATCCGGGAATTACTGGAACCAGTCAGGATACTTAAATCCTGAGTTTTACGACTCAACGACCATTCCTTGCCGGTACCCAGATGATCCACCAGTGAGCTGTATTTGTGACTGCCGATGACGCCGATCTGGGTAATGCCGGAGTTGACAAAATTAGAGAGCATAAAGTCAATCAGCCGGTATCGGCCGCCAAAGGGAAGGGTACTTAAGCTGCGATGCTCAAGAAAGTTTTTCAGGGTGGTGTCTTCACCATCAACATTCAGGATAATACCTAATACATTTTTCATCGCTCACCTCTTAGGAATTTATGACGCGGATTTCGTCTTCCGGGTTATTCTGGTTTAAATAACGTTCATGGCATTTGACTCTGGCCCGGGCACCGACGATGCAGTTTTCAATCACGGCGCCGTCTTCGATGATGGCACCGGTATGAACGATGGAGTCGATAATTTTGGTATTGGGATGAATGACAATATCATGGGAGATGATCGAGCCTTCAACCTGACCGAAAATCATGCAGCCATCACAAATCAGACTGTTGCGAACCTTGGCGTAAGGACCTATATATTGGGGATGGCGACTGATGTTATTAGAAAAAACATGAAAGTTTTTATCATTTAAATCAAAGTCGCAGTCGGGATCCAGGAGATCCATATTGGCCTGGTAATAGCTTTCCACCGTTCCCACATCCCGCCAGTAACCGGAAAAGGGATAGGCGAAGATCTGTTTTTTTTCGGCATGGAGATTGGGGATAATATTATGACCGAAATCATGACCGGATGTTTCATCTTCAGCATCTTCAAGCAGGGCTTTTTTAAGGACTGACCAGGTGAAAACATAGATCCCCATTGAGGCCTGGTTGCTTTGTGGTTGAGCCGGTTTTTCCTGAAATGCAAGGATTTTCTGGTTAGCGTCCGTATTGACGATCCCAAAACGATGGGCTTCTTCCCATGCGACTTCCATGACGGCGATGGTCAGATCCGACTTTTTATCCTTATGAAAGTTAATAATTTTGGAATAATCCATTTTATAGATATGATCGCCCGATAAAATCAGGACGTATTCCGGGCAGAAGCGGTCAATAAAATCGATATTCTGAAGGATGGCATCCGCTGTTCCCGAGTACCAGCGCCCGCCCTTTTGTCCCATATAGGGCGGCAGAATATGGGCGCCGCCGCGGTACTGATCCAGCGCCCAGGCGGAGCCATCACCGATATAGTTGTTGAGAATGTAAGGACGGTACTGGGTCAGAATGCCGACGATATCGATATCGGAATTCATACAGTTACTTAACGGAAAATCGATGATCCGGTATTTTCCGCCGAAAAAAACAGCAGGTTTGGCATTGTTGTAGGTAAGTGATCCCAGGCGGCTTCCCTGGCCGCCCGCCAGTAACATGGCGACAGTTTCATTATTCATCTAAGTCTCCCCTCTAGTTGTTTTTACCAAATATATCTTTCATAATCGGAAATGGAGCGGTCGCTGGAAAATAGCCCTGATCTGGCGACATTCTGAATCGATATCTGCGACCAGCGCTTTTTATCCTGGTAGATGGTGTTGACCTGCTCCTGAGCCTTTATATAGGCATCAAAATCTTTCAGAACAAAATAATGATCATTATATAAAAGCAGGCTGTCATAAATACTCTGGAAACTGATCTGCTGACCCAGACTGCCATCCACCAGCTGATGCATAATCTTCTGAATGCGCAAGTCATTTTCGTAGAGATCGACAGACCGGTAGCCGCCGTTTTTTTCAAACTGCGAGACCTGGTCTGAGGACAGGCCGAAAGTAATGATGTTGTCGGCACCTACGGCCTGATGAATTTCAATATTGGCACCGTCCATGGTTCCCAGGGTGATGGCACCGTTCATCATAAATTTCATGTTGCCGGTTCCCGAGGCCTCCTTGCCGGCGGTTGATATTTGTTCCGAAATATCGGCGGCAGGATAAATGATTTCCCCCAGGGTCACATTGAAATTGGCCAGAAAAACAACCTTCAGCTGGTCGCCAATGGCCGGATCATGATTAATCTTTTCCGCTACGGCATTAATCAGCTTAATGACTTCTTTGGCAAAATAATAACCCGGTGCGGCTTTGCCGGCAAAAATGAAAGTCCGGGGATGGATGGAAAGATCCGGATTTTCCTTGAGCTGATTATAGAGATGCAGGACATGAAGGATGTTCAGGAGCTGACGCTTGTATTCGTGGATACGCTTGACCTGAATATCGAAAATCGAATCAGGATTGACAGTGACGCCGTTATGAGCCTGAATGTAAGCGGCCAGACGTGCTTTGTTGTCAGTCTTGATTTTTTGAAATTTTGCGATAAATAAAGGATCATCCTTAAAATCCAACAGTTTTTCCAGGTCTGATAAATCAAGCTGCCAGTTGAGCCCGATGGCTTCGTTAATCAGCTTGTTGAGGCCGCGGTTGCTGTTAATTAAAAAGCGGCGCGGAGTGACACCATTGGTCACCGAATGGAAGCGTTCGGGAAAGACCCGGTAATAGCCTTTAAAGGTTTCTTCCCGCAGGATCTGACTGTGCAGCTCGGCTACCCCATTGACCGAATGGCTGCAGACAATGGACAGGCTGGCCATATGAATCTGATTATCACGGATAATGGATAGATGCCAGGCCTCTTCATCGCTCATAAAGTGTTCGTTTTTGAGACATTCAATGAAGCGGCGGTTAATTTCCTCAATAATCATATATACCCGTGGCAGCAGCTTTTGTAACATATCGACTGGCCATTTTTCTAAAGCTTCAGGTAATACGGTATGATTGGTAAAACTCAAGGCGTGATGTGTGATGTTGAAGGCGTCGTCCCAGCCCAGCCCTTCTTCATCCATCAGAATCCGCATCAGTTCGGGGCCGCACAGGGCGGGATGGGTGTCATTGATATGGATACAGATTTTTTCAGCGAATTCATCCATGCAATTATGGTTAAAGCGTTTATAGCGGTTGACAATCTGCTTAAGACCAGCGCAGACAAAGAAGTATTCCTGTTTTAGCCGCAAAAGTTTGCCGTCGAAGCCGGTATCATCGGGGTATAGAATCTGGCTGATGGCTTCGGCCTCCGATTTGTGGCGAACCGCATCAAGAAACTGCCCCTGATTAAAACGGGGCAGATCAAAACCCTCCAGTGGTTCGGCGCTCCATAAGCGCAGGGTATTGACGGTGTCATTTTTATAGCCTTTTACAGGGATGTCGTAAGGAATGGCCAGAATCGGCTCATAATTTTCATGGACAAAGGTTAAAACACCATTGATCCGCTGGGCATGGATGTTGCCGTAGTATTTGACGATAACTGATTCATCAGGCTTGCGAAATTCAAAAGGATAGCCGTTTTTCAGCCAGTAGTCAGCCACCTCCACCTGCTCGCCGTGGATAATTTCCTGGGCGAAGAGGCCGTATTTATAGCGAATGCCATTGCCATTGATGGGGAGATCCATGGTTGCCCCGGATTCCAGAAAGCAGGCCATCAGCCGTCCCAGACCGCCGTTGCCCAGGCCAGGGTCGGCTTCCTGACTGAGTATCAGCTCATAGTCAAGACCCAGTTCCTCAATGGCGGCTTCCACAACCGGATCCAGCTGCAGGCAGTTAATGTAGGATTTTAAGAGCTTGCCGATCAGAAATTCAATTGAAAAAAAGTAGACCTGACGTTCTTTGTACTCATCATAGATCACATTTTTCTGGGCCCAGGCCGGGGTGATCTTGTCTTTGATCAGGTCGGCCAGGGCATCGTATTGGTTAAGGGGTGAGGATTCCGCTAATATTCGTCCGGAAACTTCTTCTACCTTATTCTGATACTCTAATTTAAAGTCATCGATGGCTTCTCGTAATGCTTTGGTGTTCATGATTTTCCTTTCTTTGCGCGAATCATCCTGATTTAAGGTATGATCAAATGCAGATGTTGTTCTTAACAGCGGTTCGGTTTGTAGATAAACCCCGCACCGATAATTGGATTTCGCAGTCTGCGCGCGGATTCGTACAGTTGCTCAATTTGAAAGTGCTAATAAACAACATTTCAGAGCAACTGTTCGCCCCGAGGCAGACAGCTGAAAAGCCAATTGTCGGTGCTCAGGTATTAAAAATCGCAATGATTTCAATCTGAGACCTTGTTCTTGACAGCGGCGCCTTTTTGTTTCCGGGGCTGAACTTTTTTAAAAGCAAGCATGGCGGAAGGTGGTACGGTAACAGTGATGGATTGCTTTTGACCATGAAATGCTGTTTTGCCTGCTTTCATGGTTTTTTTGACTTTCTGACCACTACCGCCATAGAGTGACTCATCAGAATTAAAGACAAGCCGGTAGCTGCCGGCTTCGGGAACGCCAATGCGGTATTCCTCGTAAGAGAGGGGGCAAAAGTTGATTAAAACAATCAAACTGTCAGCCGGATCAGGGGTAGTTCGGGAAAAAATCACAATACTTTGTTCCCGGTTATCGGCCTCGATCCATTGGAAGCCTTCCCAGTCATGGTCGATTGTCCAGAGGGCTTTTTCATGGACATAGAATTTATTGAGGGCTTTTATATAATCAAAGATCTGATGGTGCTTTTCATAATCCAGCATAAACCATTCCAGGGATTCGTCATAGCGCCATTCCAGAAAAGGTGCGAACTCATTGCCCATAAAGGACAGTTTTTTGCCGGGGTGACTGATTTGATAGGCATAAAGCAGACGAAACTGATTGAACTTCATATCGTAATCCCCAAACATTTTGTCAAGGATAGTTTTTTTGCCGTGCACAACCTCATCATGAGAAAGCGGCAAAATAAAGTTTTCATTAAAGGCATAGGCCATCGAAAATGTCAGCAGCTGATGGAATTGATGGCGGTGATAAGGGTCGGTTTTCATGTAATCAAGGGTATCGTGCATCCAGCCCAAATCCCATTTGAGATTAAAACCCAGGCCGCCCTTGTCAATGGGCCAGGTGACCATGGGGTAGGCCGTGGAATCTTCGGCGGCCATAATGGCAAAAGGGAAATCTTTAAAAATAATGGTGTTGAGTTCCTTTAAAAACGCCACGGCTTCCAGGCGATCGGTGCCGCCCAAGGCATTGCGGTTTTTTTGTTCATCCACGCCGTGGTTGAGCTCGATCATGCTGGCGACACCGTCAATGCGCAGGCCGTCGACATGGAAGACATCAAACCAGAAGTAAGCGTTGGAGATTAGAAAGTCGAGCACTTCTTTTTTGCCGTAATCAAATTCCATGGTGCCCCAGAGGGGGTGTTCGCTGTATTCGTACTGAAAGCTGCCGTCGAATTTTCTAAGTCCGTGATCATCCTTGCAGAAATGGGCGGGCACCCAGTCGAGAATGACAGCAATCCCATTCTGATGACAGGCATCCACCAGAAACATAAAGTCCTCCGGTTTGCCGTAGCGACTGGTTACGGCATAGTAACCGGTGAGTTGATAGCCCCAGGAGCCGTCAAAGGGATGTTCCATAATCGGCATCAGTTCCAGATGGGTATAGTTCATTTCTTTAAGGTAGGGGATCAAAATTTTGGCCAGGTCGCGGTAATTAAGTACCTGATTCTTGTCGTCTCGCTTAAAACTGCCGGGGTGAACTTCGTAAATATTCATGGGCTGGGCCAGAACGTTTTTGGCCAGGCGCGCCTGACACCATTTCTCATCCTGCCAGAGATACTGGCTCAGGTCATAGGTGATGGAGGCGGTTTTCGGTTTTACTTCGGAATAAAAGGCATAGGGGTCGGCTTTATAACAGAGTTTTCCGTCGACTTGAACGATGGCGTATTTGTAGAGCTGGCCGGCTGAAAGATCGGGAATATCAAGTTCCCAGATTGCGTCAGTATTTCGGTGCATCAAATTTTTACTGGGGTCCCAATGATTAAAATCACCAACCACGGAAACAGACTGAGCATGGGGTGCCCAAACCCGAAAGCGATAACCCTTATCAGTTAAGTGGGCTCCCAGTTTTTTAAAGCTTTGAAACCGTGTCGCTGAGATAGCAGGCTTTTTTGGATGTTTCATTTCAGCTTATCCTTTCTTAAAATCCTTTATTGCTTACCCCAAATCAAGCTTTTTAACTCTTTTTTGCGGTAGAAAGACCAGTAAAGATTTACCTTACCCCCCAGATTAATAATAATGCTGATAAAATAAAGGGCGACCAGAAGGGCAAATAGTCCGCCCAGATTGCCGTACAAAGAACTGTAGCGGCTGGAGTGGTTAATAAAAAGTGTGAAAATTCTAAAAGCAATATTTAAACCGAGAAAAGCAAAGATTGATCCGGGAAATCCAGATTTAAATCTAAGACTCTGGGAAGGGGCTTTGGTAAAGATGAAATTGAGCAGTAAAATAGCAATCGTCCAGGAAAAGAAGATGGCTCCCATTTGGATCAGACTGGCCTGATATTCGGAAAGTCCCAGACTGGTCAGGATGAATTCACCCAGATCAACACTGATAAAATAGGCCACAAGGACAAACAGAACGGCAATGGCCAGAAGAATTGTAAATAAGAAAGACAGCCCCCAGATTTTTAAATGACTTCTTGCTTCCTGCTGGGCATAGGTCTGATTCAAACCGACCATGATCGCCCGCACCGCAAAGGTGGCAAAAAACAAGGAGAGCAGAATTAAAAAATATTTGGAATTGTTATGATATTGGGTCATGCTTTCCAATAAATTGGTGACATATTGGTAAGACAGTTCGGGTAAAAAAGTGCGTAGGATATCAAACAGGTAATCTTCAAAAGTCTCGATAAAACGGCCGACAAATGAAATCAGAAAAACCAGCAGCGGGAAGAAGGATAAGAGCAGAAAAAAAGCCATTTGTGTACAGGTTCCCGGAAAATCGGTTTCTTCAAAATCATTCATCAGAAAAAACACAAGTTTAGCCGGTTTGGATTCGAGCAGCTTATTAATCATGAGATCCTCCCTTGCGATAGATTTTTATAAAATACATATTGACGACGGCTCCCAAATTTAGGATGAAGGCCAGCAGATAAATCTCAAACAAGAGAACAAAGGGCCCCTGCAGATCAGTGAAAAAATTACTGAAATCCACATTGGAATGGACGAAAAAACGGTAAATCATAAACAGGACGACCCAGAAAAAACTGACAAATACCGCACCGGGATAGGCGTGATTGAAATGCAGTCTTTTTTTGGGCGCGAACATATAAATTAAGGTTAGAATAATGGATGACACAATAAAAAAATAGATGGTCGTAAACAGGTTGAATAAAATCGCTGACACGTTTGATAGATGAAACCAGAGGGTCAGATAATAAACAAGGTATTCACCAACCAGATAGATAATTAACATTAAAAGAATGATCGCCAGAAATAAGAGGAAATAGACAATTGCCTGAATCCATAAAGCAATGAGTTCGCGTTTTTCATAATCCTTAAAAATACGATTAAGCGTATTAATCAGGGAATAGGAAGCTGAAACTGAAACCGTCAGGATAAAGAACAGAATAATCAGGTTACTGGTGCTGCTGGAATTGACCACATTGACTGTGTTGTCCTGGGCGAATTGAAAATAATTTATAAAAGATTCCGGAAATAGGAAGGTAAAATCGGTATATAGCGTTGCATTAATTTTTTGCGAAAAGATATTGATGAAATTATATAACAACATCAAAAAGGGAATAAAGGCCATCAGAATTCGATAGGCCATCTGTGCTGAAAGATTAATGATGTTGGATTCTTTGCTGTGGTTTAAGATAAATAATGAAAATTCTTTCAGTCTTAACATAATAACTCCCATTATCGCTTGCTTATACTATAGAAAAATTATAGCATAGATAATAAAAGAATTAAACAGTCAGAAAGGGGATATTTTAGATTTAACCCCGATTTAAGCCGGATAAAATATGCTTGAAGCGCTAGCGGCGACGGCTCAGATAAAAAGAAAGACAGTGATTCGACAGGAAAAATAAAATTATAAATAAACAAAAAATAAATTGAGAAATAAATACAAGAAAAAGCTTGACTTTGTTTGGCGGATAGACTATACTTACATAGTCTCGTAACGATAGCAGAGGGGTCACACCTGTTCCCATACCGAACACAGTAGTAAAGTCCTCTAGCGCCGAAAGTACTTGGTGGGTGACTGCCCGGGAGGATAGGATGTCGCGGGATTTTTTTGCGCGAAACAACGAGCCATGCGGCTCTGGAAAATAAAAAACGGATCAAAAAAGCAAGCGTGTTTGCTTTTTTGATCCGTTTTTTATTTTCCAGAAGGAAGGAGCCATCTGGCGACTGACGCGACGAGTCGAAGCGCAGCGGAGACGAGTGCCGCATGGTTCGTTGTTTCGCAGTAGTAAGTTACAAGGGCAATATCGGGCGAAGCCCGCGACGAGTGCAGCGTAGCGTAACGAGTGCACGGATTCATTAGCTAGTTTGCCGTAGCGTAAAAGCAAACACGCTTGCTTTTTTGATCCGTTTTTTATTTTCCAGAAGGAAGGAGCCATCTGGTGGCTGACGCGACGAGTCGAAGCGCAGCGGAGACGAGAGCCGCATGGTTCGTTGTTTCGCTACAGTAAGTTTCAGAAGTCTTACAGATTTAAGTTTACTTAGAAGTCTGATTTCCTCTGTCTTTTTTGATAGTGCGAAGCGCATGCTTTAGCAATTTTTAAGTCGTCAGTTAAGGGCTAAACTATACTGATTACTGACCGATATTAGAAGTAAGAGACTTGCTTGACTGACATAAGCCCTTATTATAGAAGTGCGTTTGGTTGACAGGAAGGTTTAATATCAAAGAGGAGGTGCCTGTATGAAGTTTCCGAAAAAAAGCATGATAAGTCAAATAATACCCCAAGAGCGTTTTATCGCTAATCTAAATGTTGCCAGCAACTTAAGAAAAGTCTTTATTGATACAGTTGAAACAGTGACTTTGTTGAGCTCGCTTAATATGGAAACGATCTTTGTTCATCGCGGTGACCGTGTCAAGCACATCGATATCATTGAAGTGCTGATTCGTCGCCAGGCATTGACCCCTCAGATTATTGAACTGATTCACCGGGAAATGGCGGGTTACACAATCTTTGTCATCAGGTATGAAGAATGGGCTCAGCTCTGGTGCAGTGATCTATCTGAACATGGCAAATTTCATCAGACCAGCTGGCAAGCTTATGAAGATCTGGAAATGGAATTAAGCGGTTCTGACCTGGATCAGATCTATTTAAATTGCTATAGACGAATTACCGGTGATGTTAGAAAGCATTTTAAAACTGAGAGTGCGATCAATCCGCTTGATCAGATTGCCTCGGAATCGTTTGTCGGCAGTGCGGATCTTGCGAACTCGGAAAGTAATAGCCTGGCAGCAAAAATTAAAAAAATGGAAAAAGAGATCGCAGAATCAAAAGATTTTGGTCATACGGTGAAACTTTCCATGCAAGTTCACCTATTAAAAGATGAACTTGCAGATGTAAAAAAAGATGAACTTGCAGATGTAAAAAAGAACTCAGAACTCGCAAAAGCTGGAGATAAAGAAGCGGATGTTTTGGCGCAAGAAGTGGAAACGGTTGCAGATGCGGCGGTGAAAAATAGAATGCAGTTTAATGCTTATCGCAGAATAAATGACGGCTCATATTAAGTGTATGCCTGCCCAAAAGTAGTGCAATTCAGTATTTACGATGTGGTCGGCGAATTATTTTCAATAAAAATGCGGTTAAGCCTCTAAAATCGGGTATAATATAAAAAAGTCTGTAAGAATGGAGGCCAAAATGAAAACAATAAAACTGATTATGAGCATGAGCGTGATGTTTATGTCATTTATTTTTCTCTACCGTTCCATGACGGTAGATGGCCTGGTCTTTACGATGGAGCCCTTTGATCTGGCGGTTTTTAGCTGGCTGATCGGCCTGATCTTGTTTTTAATTGCCGGAACAATGGGTGTAACTGCCAGTCAGAATGATGAGCGTAAAATTAATCTGACGACATCATACTTTTTCATTGCGGCAGCCCTGGTGACTTTGATTTTTGCTCAAAAGACCATGCCAGCAATTCTACTGATCATTTTTTCTGCCTTTTCAGGGGCTTTGTTCCTAGTTGGCGGATTGATGATGGAAGCGGAAGCGCTGGATTTAAACTGGTATGAAAAGAAAAGCCGGGAAATGAGCAAGAAGAAAAGGGCACAATATCAAAAGTCGGCCAGGCACCAGAACAGTAAGAAAGCAATGCAAAATGACACCTATCTTTTGGGTCAGGCCAGCGGACGAAAAAACGGACGAAAAATTATCGCCCCCTTTTTTGTGACATCCTTAGTGGTTGTGATTAGCGTTACCGCAGGTTTGGTATCATATTTTATTGATCAGGATAGCACAAGTCAGGATTATTCTGATTATAATCAGGTCGAAGAGGATTATGGTCAAGAAGAAACGGTGGATGTTTATGAAGTTGGGCAAACATGGACAGTGGAGAATGATTTTTCTATTTCCTTTACAGCTGCCAACGAAACTTCCTATCGAAATGAATTTGCAGATTTTGATCCGGCTCAGGTGGTTGTGCTGACATATGATTACAGTAATCTGGGGCACGAAAAGGATACAATGGATCTGTATATTTCCGCGGTTAACCTCTATGTATTGGATGAGCAAGATGAGTGGGGTGAAATATATCCGGTGACGGAGCTTAAATACCCTGAGGAAATAGCGGTCGGCGAAACTTGTACAGGAGCTCAAGAAGGATTTGGTCTTTATAATGCAAGTCAGGAAGTTTGGGTTTATGTTGAAGTATATGGGAATGACTATGAATACTATGCCGCTTATTTCTGGTTGCCGGTACAGGCGGAAGTGGATGTGTAGGAGAATATAGTCGAACCCGGGACCAGTCAATATAAAAGTTAAGCGGCCAGATAGTTAGCCTTTCCGGCTACTGAATAAGATCTGTCACTTGTTGAACAAATTTATCCAAAGCGCCGTAAAACCCCTTGGTTCGCCTATGGGGATATAAGGCGCAAATATTTTAGCTGTTGCAATATATAGAATGCAGGAGTATATTGCTTGTATGGAATATAAAAGCAATCACAACATCGTATACTCGTGTAAATATCATGTGGTCTGGTGCCCAAAGTACCGCCGCAAAGTGCTTGAAAATGGAATTGATGACCGTTTAAAAGAACTGATTGAGTAAATTTGTACTGAATCCGATATCCAAATCATCGAAATGGAAATCATGCCGGATCACGTGCATCTGCTGATTGAAGTTGATCCCCAATACGGAATACACCGGGCAGTTAAAAAAATCAAAGGGCGAACCTCTCGGATTCTGAGACAGGAGTTTCCGATACTGGTCAGGCGGCTGCCAACCCTCTGGACAAACTCATATTTCGTATCGACCGTAGGCGGTGCGCCACTGGCTGTCATTAAGCAGTATATTGAAAATCAGAAAAACGTTTAGGAGAACCTGTAATGGAATATTCGTACAAGTTTCGGCTCTATCCAAACCAAACACAGGAAAACCAGATAGCACAGACCTTTGGCTGTTGTCGTTTTGTTTTCAATCACTATCTTGCCAAACGCAAAAGCACCTATGAACAGACAGGCAAAACGCTGAATTACTATGACTGTGCCAGTGATATGACACAGATGAAAAAGTCCATCGATTGGCTTAAAGCTGTTGATTCAACCACTTTACAGTCATCCTTGCGTGATCTGGATACCGCCTATCAGAACTTTTTTCGCAGAGTCAAAAAAGGCGAAAACCCGGGATACCCACGGTTTAAAAGCAGACACCATCATCGCCAGAGTTATAAAAGCAAATGTGTTGGCACTAATATCAAAATACTTAAAAATGCGGTGCAGCTGCCGAAACTGGGAAAAGTGAAATGCCGTGTTTCAAAAGCGGTATCCGGACGCATCCTTTCAGCAACGGTATCCCGAACCGCCAGTGGTAAATACTTTGTCGCCTTGTGTTGCTCCGATGTAGTGATTGAAAGATTAGCATCAACCGATGCAAAAATCGGCTTGGATATGGGGCTTAAAGCCTTTGCTGTCACTAGTGATGGCCTTGTCTATCCAAACCACAAATACCTGGCTAAAAGCCAGAAGAAGCTGGCAAAACTCCAGCGTCAGTTGTCCCGAAAAACAAAGGGCAGCAAGCGCAGAAATAAAGCAAGGCTTCAAGTTGCCAGGCTCCACGAACAGATTGCCAATCAGCGGCAGGATATGTTGCATAAGCTTTCAACAGACCTGATTCGAACCAATGATGTCATCTGCATTGAAGACCTGGCACCCAAGAACATGATTAAAAATCACAAACTGGCTGGGTCCATTGCGGATGCGTCCTGGGGAGAATTCCGGCGACAGCTGACCTATAAAGCTGAATGGTACGGAAAGCAGGTCGTAAAAATTGACCGATTCTATCCATCGAGTCAAATTTGTTCTGAATGCGGACTGAAGTGGCCGGGAACAAAAGATCTAGCTGTCAGATCGTGGATCTGTCCAGAGTGCGGAGTAGCCCATGATCGGGACTATAATGCTGCCAAAAATATACTAAATGAAGGCTTGCGCCTGATGGCCTAGCTATTTCTTTGTGGTAGGGCGGGACATGCCCGAACCTAACGCTCGTGGAGAGCATGTAAGACGGTTTTTAACTGCAACGCTCATCGAAACGAGAATCCCCTGGCTTTAGACATGGGGAGTGTCAAGGTTAGAATTAAGAGAAGGGGTATATAGTACGCATAAGCTAGGGTTAGAAGAAAACTCAGCATAGCTGAATGAAAAATGAAATACGCGTAAAAAACTTTTAAAAAACCCTTGACACTTATTGCCAAAGCGAGTATACTAATTAAGTTGTCTCGTGAGACAGCAGCACGGATTAAAAACTTCTTGAAAAAGAAAATTTAAAAAGTGCTTGACAGTACAGAGTAAAGACGATATAATAGTAAAGCTTCTTAAGGGAAGCGGCGCAGACTTAAACGTTTACGCGCTGGTCATAGAAAAGAGAATAGTACCATAAAACCTGTAAATCAGTTGACAAATGTCAACATCAAATAAGAGCGACACTCTTTCAAAAATGTCAACACGTGA
>JASGLP010000073.1 GCA_030156895.1 Eubacteriaceae bacterium
AGCGCCCTGTCCAGAGTTTTATCATCTCTTGCCAAAGAAGGGGTCATTTCCGTGTCCGGACGACATTTCACCCTGCATTAAACATTGACAGCTCTATTGCTACTGCAATCATGATCAATTAATAAAATACAAAAGTTCATACCCCAACCACTCTCTAATCAGTCAAATAAAAATACCGCCAACCATTATAATGATTGACGGTATTTTTTTAATATAATCTGTTCCATGGCGGTTATTGCCCCCATTTTTCGACAGTATTTTTTATTCATCAAATTTATTTTTGAACTCACCATAACCAGCCTCCTCCAGCTCCTCATAGGGAATAAAGCGCAGGGACGCTGAGTTGATACAATAACGAAGACCACCCGCTTCAGCCGGGCCATCATCAAAAACATGTCCCAGATGGGCATCTCCGGTTGTTGACCGGACTTCTGTTCGTCTCATTCCAAAAGAGCTGTCAAATTTTTCAGTAATCAGATCATTCTCAATCGGCTTGGAAAAACTGGGCCAGCCGCAGCCGGAATCAAACTTGTCAGTTGAAATAAAAAGCGGTTCCCCAGTCGTAATATCAACATAGATTCCTTTTCTTTTTTCATCAAAATATTCATTTTTAAAAGGCGGTTCGGTGTGGTTTTCCTGCGTCACCGCATACTGTTCTTGAGTTAAGACTTTAGCCAGATCGCTTTTTTCTCTTTTATGATATTTCATCTTTTCCTCCAATCAGCTCAAATTGCATTACCTTGTAATGTACCCAATTATTCCACGATCAAGCAATTTTTCGATTGAAAAAATCTGCATCTAAAGGATATCTGACTTCTTAGGCTGATGCCCTCTTAAAGCCATTTCGTTTAACTTGCAATAAAATGATAGGTCGCGTAGGGACCTGGAAAGTCCAGTTTAAGGTGCTGTTGTCTTCACCGCTTCTTTATCAAGCAGTGATTTCAGAGCCTCCAGCTCGTTTACCGGGGGTTTGCAGCCAGTCACATCGCACACATAGGCTGTGGTCTGGTCATCAATCCGCTTAAAACTTTTTAATACCGGATTAACGCCCACAAAATCCTGGTCACTTTTATTCAAGAGTACAAAAGCCAGGGGCATAAAATGTGAATTGATTTCCTTAATCATATCCCTTGTCAACGGATCATTTAAATCGCCGGTCATAACGATTTCCTGCTTGCCAAAATCCATCAGCATCTTAGCCACCAGCATCATAGTATAGACCATAGGCGCCTCATTGATCTTTCCAGCAAAATAGGACATCATATTGCTGGCCTTCTCCAGATAATCCCGCCGATTGCCGATTTTCCCAAGCTTGACCAGTAAAAATAGCGCAATGGCATTACCACTAGGCATCACATTATCGATAATTTCTTTGGGTCTGGCAATCAGACGTTCGCTGTCTTTGCCATAGATAAAAAAGCCCTTTCGTCCTTCATCATCCCCAAACATGTAAAGGATCTCTTCCATTTTAACAAAGGCTTTTTCCAGAAAACGGGTATCGAAGGTAGCCTGATACAGTTCCATATAAGCCCAGGATACGTAGGCGTAATCATCAAGATAAGCCGGATAGCGGGCTTCGCCCTGACGATAGCGAGCCAACAGCTTGCCATAATCATCAGTGATATTTTTTTCGATAAAGTGCATGGTCGCTCGCGCATAGGCGATATAGGTCTCATTATCAAAAACCCGACCAGCCATCGATAGCGCCGTAATCGCCAAGGCATTCCAGGCGGTTAAAATCTTGTCATCTTTCTCTGGCCGAATCCGTTTGTTCCTTTGCTCATTGAGAGTTTGCAAGATCCCTTCCAGCCTGTCTTTAACTGCATTCTTTTCCAGAACCCGCAAATCAGTGTCGATCAGGTTAAGGATACTCAAGCCTTGAAAGTTGCACGTTCGTTCCATCGGATAATACTTAAACAGAAAAGCAGCATCTTCGGCGGACAAAATTTTCTCGATTTTCTGTTTTGACCAAAGGTAGAACTTGCCTTCAACCCCTTCCGAATCGGCATCTTCAGCTGAATAAAAGCCACCTTCAAGCGACTTCATATCTCTAATCAGGTATTTAATGATTTTTTCAGCAATCTCACGATACAGAAGTCTGCCCGTAATCTGATAGCACTCGGTGTAAACAATGATCATCAAAGCATTATCATAGAGCATTTTTTCAAAATGCGGTGTCAGCCATTTAGCATCTGTAGCGTAACGGCAAAAACCATAGCCAACGTGATCAAAAATGCCCCCTTTAAACATCTGCTCCAGGGTTTTTTCAACCATGGCAAGTGCCTCTTCCTCCTTGGTGACCTGATAATAACGCATCAGGAAAAGCAGGACATGGGGAGACGGAAATTTAGGAGCCTTATTAAAGCCGCCATAAACCGAATCAAAGTGTTCCCGGTAATAGTTGTAGGCATCCCGCAAAACGGTATCGCTCACATCCATCCGTTTATGGGTGGTTTCCATCTCGTTTAAGAGTCTGGTGATTCGCTGAGCTGAATTAATCAGATCTGTTCGCGAATCTGCCCACTGTGAAGCAATCCCACGCAGCACATCCAATAAACCCATCTGATTATTCCGGGAATATTTGGGGAAATATGTTCCCGAGTAAAAGGGTTTCTGATCCGGTGTCAGAAACACATTTAAGGGCCATCCGCCCTGTTTTCGGCTCATCTGCGCAAAGGTCATATAGATCTGATCAATATCCGGCCGTTCCTCCCGATCAACCTTAATAGAGATGAAATAACGGTTTAAAACCTTGGCAACTTCCTGATCCTCAAAGCTTTCCTCTTCCATCACATGACACCAGTGACAGGTCGAATAGCCAATAGAAAGAAAAATTGGTTTGTTTTCACGTTGCGCCCTGGCAAAAGCCTCTTCCGACCAGGGATACCAGTCCACTGGATTATGGGCATGCTGCAAAAGATAAGGACTTTTTTCAAAAAACAATCGGTTGTGCTTAATTTCTGAATTTATTTCTTGCATTATTTTTCCTCCTAGTTGTCAAACTGAAGCAGTTTTTTCGCCATCTGCCTGCTCAAAAGCGTAAACATCATAACTCCAGCCCCAGTATTAATCAGGAAAAAGATCAGATAGCCCAGCCAGGCATTGACAAAAGTACCCGCTAACATTGATAACGCAATAACAATTCCCATATAAAGCATGCCAATAAACATGGTAATCAGAACATTCATATTATTTTTCACCGCCTTCTGAGGGTTATCTCAATTAATCAGAGGACGACTGGCATCGACAAAAAGTCCTAACAATAAAATCGGCATCGACCCAACTAAGCCCAGCAGCAAAGCCATTACAATCGTTTCTAATTTGAGTGGCATAATATAAAAAACGACTGCAACGGTAAAAATCATTCCCAGACCCTGAATCAGCAATGCTGAAAGCGTCCGACCAATAATCTGATCACTTGTCGAAACGGGAATCACCCGGGTCATCCACGAAGCCTTGCCTTCCCGGGAAAAGCTGGTCGCTGTCGTTGCCGCGGTTGCACCAAAAAAGATAAATATCCCAATCAATATATAGGTCACGACAAAAGGCATGGTCTGATAAAAGCTTTGCAATTCACTCAGGTCGCTCTGATCAATCCCGCTGAATGTCAAACCCAGAAGCAGACAAAGGGGGACAATAATCACCACACTCACATTGTTGAACAAAAAAATCGGTGTTCTCAGCATATTTTGCATATCCATGAAGAAAATCGCCAACGCCTTTGAACGACGGCGCAGAAGTTTCTTTTTTCGCTGGTCTGCCGATAAAGCCTTTGATTTGCGGGCAACACTTCCAGAAGCCAGACTGTTTAAGTAAAAACGCTTGCCCACCTGCACCAATATCCAAAGTGATGCCACTGCCACGACCAGCAGTAAAATAATCCATACCAGAGACATGGGTGTCATGACATTAAGCCCCCATGCTACAAGAAGGCTGGTGGGAACCAGATAGCCAATCCGATTTAAAAGAATTTCATTATTATTTAGCATGCTGTTTAATATTTGCTGCATATCCCCATCTGTTGACATATTCAGGGTACTGGAAAAGTAAAATTGAAGTCCCAGAATAGCCGCTACAAATAAGACTGAAAAAAGCATTTGGATCACATCCTGGCGGCCTTTGATGGACGATCCTTTCATAATCAGCATAAACAGCGCCGTTAAAAGTGCCAACGGGATAAGCGGCAGAGACAGGAGCACCGGCAGGCAAAGGAGAGCATACAAAATCCCCATTCCCTGGCCAATTCCATAAATAACCAGAACTGGCAGGTAAGCGATCAGGGTAAAGATATATTCCGATGCCAAAATTGAGATGAACTTGCCTAAAATAATTTTTTCCGGCGCCAATGGCAAAGGAATCAACTCCTCGACATTCTTGGAAAAATAGAATTCCGACAGCACCTGCATAATCCCAAAGACAATGATTAGTAAAGTGGTCATTACAAAACCAAGCACTAGAAAAGATGATGTCTGGCCGACAAACGACAGCCCGGCATAAAGAATGCCCATAAAAGAAATATACATGATAAAGGATGGAAACAAAGCCACTACCAGCAGAACCATCAGGCCCAGCTGTTTGAAAAAAGCTTTCTGATTATGATTTTTATTATATATAAACTGCGAAATACCCCAGGACTCATTAATAAAAAGTTTAGCTAATCCCATTAATTCTTTCATGATTCCGTCAACTCCAGAAAGATTTCTTCCAGGGATTCCTGGCTGCCGGCTTGAGCCCGCAACTGATCCATCGATCCGACCTCAATGATTTGCCCGTTTTTAATAATAGCAATCCGATCACACAATTTTTCAGCAACTTCCAGAACATGCGTCGAAAAGAAAACTGATTTGCCCTGATCACACCTTTCGCGCATGATTCGTTTCAGCTCAAAGGAAGACTTGGGATCCAGACCCACCATTGGTTCATCCAGAATAAAAAGCTCAGGATCATGCAGCAGCGCCCCGACCAAAGCCAGTTTCTGTTTCATTCCATGGGAAAAGGATCCGATGGGATCATTGATGGCTTTTTTTATTTCAAAGAGATCTGTGTATTCTTCAAAAACCCGCTCCCGATCCTGAACTGATACGCCATAAACATCCGCCATAAATTTCAGATACTCAATGGCCTTGATTTTATCAAAAAGCACCGGCGTATCCGGCACATAACTGAACTGCTTTTTTGCTTCCATGATATTTTTCTGGTTATCAATGCCATTAATCGTAATTTTTCCACTATCCGCCTTTAAAAGACCGACGATCATCTTAATCGTTGTGGTTTTACCAGCCCCATTTGGCCCCATAAAACCAAAGATCTCACCCGGCTTAACTTCCAGACTGATATTGTCCACAGCCTTTATTTTTTTATCGCCATAAGCTTTTGACAGATTTTCTATTTTCAGCATGTCACACTCCTTTAATCTATTGCAAAGATATTCAATGCTCTTCAATGTAGTTTAACATAGAATGGCCTTTAAAAGAACTAAAGAATTCATCAAACTCTTTACCAGCCCCTTATCCGACATAAAGTCATCTAACACCAAATCCGTGCAAAATAATAGCCGACAGCTGAAATATTAAACTCAGCAATCGGCTTTTCTGAAACGATAGTGTCTAAAACTCTTTTTTTCGTAAATCATAACCGCAATAGAAATCCATAAAGAAAGTAAATTCCCATAACAATAGAAAAGATAATCAATGGCACCATAAAAATAATAACACTTTTAAATGCTTCTTTTAAATTATTCAAATCCTTAATAATCAATCCCATTATATAAGCTATCACTCCCTTTATTGTTCGAATTTTTAAAATTCTTTCTTTTCATATATCCTTTTGGAAATCATGTAAGAACAAGCGACATAAAAAGCAGAAAAAACAGCTAATCCGATTATTGTCATCGACAAACTAATATCCGCGCCGATATTTGTCAGCCATTGCCATTGTTGCTCGCTGACCATTCCCGACAAGAGGAGAACTAAGCCCGTCGGCACCATGGCTACAAGGATAATAATGATGCGGGCTTTTTCTGTTCCAAAATGATAAATTAAAGGCAGCATGGTCGAGCCAGCGATCAAGCCGATAGAAGCGATGATAACAAGTACTGCCATCATTTCACTCCAGCTTGAATTTTTAAGAAACACCACGCCAATCAGGCCGATGATTAACGCCATAATCACACCCATACCATCCAATAACATCATCACCACATACTTGCCCGTCACCACTTCTTTTCTTGAGACTGGCATCGTTAGGGCATAAGAATCCCATTTAGCAAGATCATCGTAAGAGATCGTTGTCACCACCATCATGGTCATCATCATGATAAGCACCCCGAAAAAAGTCGAATTGCCATTCGGTAAAAAAATTACCATCCACAAAGCTATAATCGGAATCAATCTTTTAAATGTCGATTGTAAATTTAAAAAGTCTTTGACCAGTAGTCCCTTCACGCCACTTCCCCCTTTACAAAAAATAACATAATTTCCTCAATCGTTGCCGGATCGATCATGACATCCCGGTAACGCTTTTTAATCTCAGGTCGATTTTTAACCAGCACTTCATAACCAAACTGATTTTTCCGATAACGGTGATAGTCATTCGCATCTAGACTTTCAAACTGACTAGCGCCACATTTTAAGATGCCCATCATTTCTAATAAACTTTCCTTTTCTTCCTGAAAGACAACTTTGCCATTGTGAATAAAGACGATATAATCGGCGATCTTATCCAGATCACTGGTGATATGAGAAGACATCAGAATCGCATTGTTCTCATTCTGAATAAATTCCTGAAAGATATCCATCATTTCTTCTCTGGCTACAGGATCAAGACCACTGGTGGCTTCATCGAGAATCAGAAGCTTCGGATTATGGGCTAGCGCCACAGCAATTTGCAATTTCATCTTCATCCCTTTTGAATACTCTTTGACCCGCTTATCCATTGGCAGTTTGAACTTAAAAATCAAATCAATAAAACGTTGATCATCCCAGTTCGAATAAATATTTTTCATCACTTTATTAATATCTCTGACTCTCAGCACATCATGAAAACAGGGGGCATCCAACACCACCCCGATATCCTCTTTCAAACTTGACGAATTTTCGTCAAGGATCTGATCAAAAAATAGTGTCTCACCACAATCGTTTTTAATCAGATTAAGCGCGGCTTTTAAGGTGGTTGTCTTGCCTGCGCCATTTTCCCCAATCAATCCCACAACACAGCCTTTGGGCACTGTAAAAGAAATATCATCCAGTTTAAAATCCGTATATGTTTTTGACAAATGATTAATTGTTAGTGCATTTTCCATTCTAGTCTCCCTGATACAAAATTTTGATTAGTTCAATCAGCTCTTCTTGATCAATATTACTAACTCTGGCAATTTCTACCGCCTGATTAAGATAGTTTTCTACTTGACGCAACTGTTCTTCTTTAATCAGATTGGTATTCTGCGCCGCTATAAAACTGCCCTTGCCAGTAACGGTTTCAATGAAGCCTTCTTTCTCAAGATCAGAATAAGCCCGTTTTGTCGTAATGACACTGATCCGCAATTCTTTTGCCAGCAGACGCATACTGGGCAGCAGGTCTCCCGGCAATAATTCCCCACTCATGATTTTTCCCTTAATCTGACTGGCAATCTGTTCATAAATCGGTTTATCACTTGCATTACTGATTATGATTTCCAATCCATCACCTCTTGCAATATATTGTATGTACACTATATACTCACTATGCTCTTTTGTCAAGTTATTTGAGAGGTTTTCAAACAAAAAAGATTAATGGGAAGAGTCTGACACGGACTCTTCCCATTAATCTTTTTTATAATTCTTTATCGCAACAACTACAGATAGTTATCTGCTGATAATATTGATGTTTTACCATTTTGAGACTTGGGTACTTTCATCACTGATAACCATCTTTATAATATGTTACGCTAGTGACTTTTCCGGTACCATCCAACGATGTGCCACCAGCACCAACAGTGATGACCCAAGCCGCTTCGCCCTGATCAGGACGTTTGCTCTGATCAGCAATCAAATCAATATCCGAAATTTTTATATCTTCATCTAAATAGGCTAACATCCGGTAGCTGGCCCGCACCCGATCTTCATCCATGGCACCTTCATAAGGATTTTTCTCCGTATAGGTCATTCGTCTGGCAATTTTCGTTGAACTAAGACTTGTGGACAAACCAAACCAATCCTGGTTTGATGTTCCAGTCGATGATTTTCCGGAATCACTCCCACCATCAGTCATACCATCAACAGCATTAAACTCAGTTGCAACCGCCTGAGCGGCCACATAAACCTCTCTCGCTTCGGCGATATAGGCTTTACCTTTTGCATCCGCCACAAAACCCAGCATTGTTGGAACTGTAAATGCTGCCAGAATCCCTAAGATCATCAGCACCACTATAATTTCCACAAGGGTAAAACCTTTTTGGTTTTTCATAACGCTTTTCCATAATCCTTTCAAAAAATTATAAAATTCCAGTTATTGAATCAAAACTGTATTTTTTTATAAAATTTAGAATAATTTCCCATGAAAACATCTATTCACAACGGTTTCTTATAAATTTAGAATAATATAGAATCCGAAAAAGATCAAGTTATTTATCATTTTATTCCCAATCCTGAATCGCCAAAGTCTTTTGCAGTGTTTTTAGCTTGTCTTTTGCCTGCTCATAGTCCGGACAATAAGTCTTGACGATCTCCCAAAATTCTTTAGAATGATTCATTTTAATCAAATGCGCCAGTTCATGCACCACCACATAATCAATAGCCGATTCCTCGGCCATAATCAGATACCAGGAAAAGTTCAAATTACCGGCTGATGAACAGGAACCCCAGCGTGTTCTGGCTTTATTGATTTTAAGTTTCTGTGGAAATACACCCATCCGTCGACCAAACTCAATTGTCTTCTTAATCAGCAGATTCCTGGCCAGCCCCCGATACAGAGAAATCATCTCACTTTTCAACTGATCTTCTTCCAGTTTTTCCCATAAATAAAAGCCATTACCATTGAAACCTGTCTGTGATTTTTCACCTGCTATTAAGGGATAGGTTTTCCCCATCATCAGGTAGCTCTGACCAAAAGCAACCCGAAAGGCCGCTCTTTTCTCCTGATATCCGATCACTCCCTGGAGATGACGATCCACCCAAGTTTGGTGCTTTTTTACAAATATTTCAATCTCATCAAGCGGCATCTGCTTAGGTGCCCGGACTTCAAGTTGACAATCTTCTCTGATTTTTAAGGCAATTGTTTTTCTTTTGCTGCGGACTAAAACATAATTCATCGACGTAAAAAAAGTTCCTTTTCAATTGCTTCCACTCCCTGTAACAGTTCAGCAATCGAAGTAAACCAATTTTTGATCATATGTCGCATCAGCCCAACCTGTTCGGCTTTTGCTTTTAAACCAAAAATCGGGATCTGCGAACCGTAAGCTGTACCAATTTCAGCCCAGGCATCACAGCCGGACGGACCAATATAGATCAACAGGTCGGCTGATTTAACAGAAGACACACAAAAATCAAAGACCCGTTGACCTTCATCTGAATCAATAAAGTGTGTCAATTCCTTTTGCGACAGAAAAGCTTCTTCCGGTCGGCCTTCACGAATCCATGATAAAACCTGATGTGATCTTTCTTCCAGTAAATCTGTCAGCATTTCTACAGCATGCTGATGTTTCCATGACGCTGCTATGTATATTTTCATCTCTACCACCTCTGTTAATTATTGTCCAGCCAATATGAGTTGCTATTTATGATAGCATCATCCGGTGACCAAAAATGGGTCTTGAAACTTTTTTTCATGATTTTTTATCGAAAATTCAGCCAAGTGCAATAGGTCATCAACAAATTTAAAACATCTAGCTGACTAATCTCCTGACGATTCAGGTTAATATTTCAATGCTAACAAAAATATTGATGCTCATAATGCAAAACTTCAGGTTTCCTTTGTAGATGTGTTGAAGGCATCATTTATCTCATTCATTGATTAAATCCTTTAAACATTCTATCTTATTCCCAAAATTCAATCTTTTTTTCTAAGAATATCCATTGGGGCAACCGGCTTTTCCATCTTCATCTGATAAATCATTTTGGGATGGGGTGTCGATTCGATAACATTTCCCTTTGCATCGATCATGACTTCAGCCTGCTGGGTAAAATAGCCTTTACCGGGAATCATTACCTCAATCTCATCGCCCACAGAAATTTTGTTACGCTGTTGAATGGTCGCCAACTGGGTCTCCTGATCGTACTCAAGTACCACACCGATAAAATCATAAGTTCGAGTATAAGAACTAGTTCCATAATTCTGATCAGTAGCATCCGTTTTGCCATGAAAAAATCCAGTCGTATAATTGCGGTGACTGACTTTCGTCAGTTCCTGATAATAGAAGTCATCAATATTTTGAATTGAAGGATTCTCAAAGACCTCATCGATTACTTTTCGATAAGTTGAAACCACCGTTGCCACATAGTACAAGCTTTTCATTCGCCCTTCAATTTTGAAACTGTCCACCCCTGCCTGCATAAGCAAAGGGATTTCATTAATCAGGCATAGATCCTTGGAATTAAAAATAAAAGATCCCTTATCGCTTTCTTCGATCGTGAACGTTTGATTTGGACGGGTCGTTTCAATCAGATGATACTGCCAGCGGCAGGGATGGGCACAATCCCCCTGATTGGAATTTCGTCCGGTCATATAGTGACTTAGGAGACAACGCCCAGAATAGGAGATGCACATAGCTCCGTGAACAAAAGTTTCGATCTCCATTGCATTTGAAACCTTGGCTCTGATTTCTTTTATTTCCTCAATCCCTAATTCTCTGGCCAGGACAATTCGTTTAGCTCCCAGCTCATGCCAAAACTTGACACTGCGCCAGTTGGTATTATTGGCCTGGGTAGAAACCGAAATTTTAAGCTCTGGCGCTATTTCCCTGACCACAGAAAAAATACCGGGATCGGCAACTATTACACCGTCCACAGCCATCTGGTCAAGTTCTTTTATATACTCGGGCAAACCGATCAGATCCTCATTGTGAGGAATCGTATTCAGGGTGATATAAATCTTCTTGCCTTTTTCATGAACATAGGCAACCGCTTCTTTTAATCCATCAAGATCAAAATTATCAGCCTTGGCCCGCAGACCAAACTGCTGGCCGCCGCAGTAAACGGCATCTGCCCCATAATGAAGGGCAAATTTCAGTTTTTCGAAATTCCCGGCCGGAGCCAGTAACTCAGGTTTTTTCATTCTTTTTCTCTTTCTCTTTACAATATATTAAAGCGACCACTCTTTTTTTCACCTGCACCAGGCAATTGAATTTCATTGTCGGCACAGGTAACTAAGTTATCTTTTGCCAGGCTCTTGCTTGGATTTTAGACGACCTCCCGTTTCAGACTGATCGCCAGACCATCTCCAAGAGGCAAAATCGAAGTCAAAAGCGCCGGATGATTGGAAATCTCCTGTAAGTAGCGACGCATTCTTTTAACAATGGTGATTTTGCGGCGGATTACCAGCTCATTAGTCGCAATCATCCCCTTAAACAAAACATTGTCCGAGATAATCAAGCCGCCTGGTTTCAAGAGTCTTAAGCAGTCCGGCAGCAGATGTATATAATGGCCCTTAGCGCCGTCCAGAAAAATCATATCGTAGGGCTCAGAAAGCTCCTTCACCACTTCCTGGGCATCACCCACTAATTG
>JASGLP010000074.1 GCA_030156895.1 Eubacteriaceae bacterium
ACCGTTCGAAAGATTTTTATTAGTCTTTCGAACTTTTTTAATAGCATGATGATCGTTAAACAATTTTTTTCGCTGCAAAATAAAAGAAAATGTCTCTATGAAAATTTACTCATATTTATTATTTTTTTATGACAAAAACCTAATTTATTCCGTCATCATGCCGATATTATATAATGGAGTATTTTATAAATGGTTTAGATATTTATCATATAAATTTTAAATTAAGAAGGAGATCGGTAATGGGATTATTTAGCAATCAAAGCGAAAAAATTGAGGCTCTAAAAGCTGACTACGAAAACAGATTAAATGCTTATGGTGGGCTTGCTCAGGCAATCGCACAGGGAGATTTATCCACTGAAAAATCCACCCAGAGCAATGACTTACTGGCCAGCAGTCTGGGGGAAATCTCAGATTCACTCTTACAAGTTGATGCTGACTTAAAAAAAATCGAGGCCGATCTGGCTGCCGGCATTTTTGACGCTGACAACTATGGCAGCAAGCAGAGCGGGATTTTTAAATCGATTACCGATAGCATGACCCGAATCGTCTAGAGTCAGAATCAGAAAAGCGAACTCTACTTAGGCATTCTTGATGCCCTCCCTTATCGCATTACTGTGATGGATGACGATATGAAAATTATCTTTGTCAATAAAATTCTGGAAGATCTGATGTCATCAGTCGGCATGATCAAGTCCAGAGAAGACATCTACAATCATCCCTGTAATGAAACTTCCTTAGAAATGTGTAACACTGAAAATTGCGGCTTCAGACGTCTATCAGAAAGAGGATTAACCGAATATCCCTTCCAGTATGATGGCCGCTACTACCGTATGGATTCACAGTTTGTTAAAGACCGATCCGGCAAGCAGATTGGCTATGTGGAAGTCTCCCATGATACCACCCCAACCATGAGCGTCAATGCTTATACCAAAAAAGAAGTGGCGCGCCTGGAAAATAATCTGAAAAAGCTGGCTCAGGGTGATCTTGACTTTGATCTTGATATTGAAGCGGCAGGGGAGTATACAGAAGATATTTTTGGTCTTTTCTCGTCCATCAATGACAGTTTGTCCGAAGTGGATCAAAGCATCAGCATGCTGGTTGATGATGCCACGGCGCTTACCCAGTCAGCCCTGGCTGGTCAGCTTAATGATCATCAGGATGAAAGTAAGTTCAGCGGCTGCTGGCTGAATCTGATCAGTGGCATGAACCAAATTTTAGAAGATGTGGCCAAGCCCATTGAGGAAGTTTCCCAGGTTTTATCGCAGATAGCCATGGGAAGCCTCAATGTGGCGGTTGCCGGTGACTATCAGGGGGCCTTTGGTGACCTGAAAGCTTCTGTTAATGAAACGACTCAAAGCCTGAATCAGATTGTTGGCACCATTACTGATCTGCTGGGACAAATCAGCCAGGGCAATATTGATATTTCTGAACAGGAATTGTTTAGGGGGGATTTTGAAGCGGTCTCCGTCTCCTTAAATGTTATTCTGGATGCCCTCAATAATCTGATGAAAGATATCCGCCTGGCTGCCGGCCAGGTTAGCTCCGGAGCTGACCAGGTTTCTTCGGCCAGTCAGGCCCTGGCTCAGGGATCGACGGAGCAAGCTTCTTCCATCCAGGAACTAACCGCCTCAATTTCGGAAGTGGCTGACCAGACGAAAAAGAATGCCATGGATGCCAACCAGGCTAGAGAACTGGCCATGGATGTGATGAAAAACGCGGAAATCGGCAATAGTCATATGAACGAAATGCAACTTTCCATGTCTACTATTAACCAGTCCTCCAATGATATTTCAAAAATCATTAAAGTCATTGACGATATCGCCTTTCAGACCAATATCCTGGCTCTCAACGCCGCTGTTGAAGCGGCTCGAGCCGGCGAGCATGGCAAGGGCTTTGCTGTTGTGGCCGAAGAAGTCAGAACCCTGGCCGCCCGCAGCGCCGATGCCGCCAAGCAGACCACCAGCCTGATTGAAGGCTCCATTACAAGCGTTAAGGAAGGGACAAAAATCGCCGATGACACGGCCAAAGCCCTGGTTGATATCGTGGTTGGGGTGGAAAAGGTCAGCTCCCTGACGGAAAACATCGCCGCAGCCACCAGCGACCAGGCCACTGAGATCGCCCAGATTAACATTGGGGTTGAACAGGTATCCCATGTTGTCCAGCAGAATTCCGCCACAGCCGAACAAAGCTCGGCGGCCAGCCAGGAACTGTCCGGCCAGGCCACCCTCCTGGCTAATAACATCGACCAGTTCAAACTGCGACGATAAAAATCGCTGCGAAAAACGCCTCAGCAAGAGCTGAGGCGTTTTTTTTACAGGGGCTCGGGCTGGGAAAAGAGATAGCCCTGGATGATGTGGAGATTTGTTTCTTTGAGGCGGTTTAGTTGATCCAAGCTTTCGACCCCTTCGGTCACCAGCTGATAATCATAGATTTCGGCGATTCCACAAAGCATTTTAACCAGTTGAAAGGCTTTTTCATCGGTCAGAATTTTATCGATAAAGGACTTGTCGATTTTTAGTTCATCAAAGTCAATCTGCACCAGACTGTTTAAGGAAGAATAGCCGGTGCCAAAATCGTCGATGGCCAGACGCACCCCAATTGCGTGGAGGTTTCCTACAATCTCCTGGATGGATGCCAGTTCTTCCACAAACACATCCTCGGTGATTTCTAAAATCAGCCGCCCCGAGGGAACCTGATGTTTTTTCAGGGACTGACTGATCAGGTCAAAAAAGTTTGAATTCAAAAATGAGGAAGGGGTCACGTTGATGGACAGGTCAATGGCCCCGCCATATTTTTGGCAAATACCATCATATTGTTGCAATGCCGAATCAATCATATAGGCGGTAAAGTCATCGGTTAAATGCATTTCCACGATCAGGGGTAAAAAGATGCCGGGGCTGACCATGCCAGCTAAAGGGGATTGCCAGCGGGCCAGCGCCTCAACCCGCACGACAGCATCCGACCGATAATCGATCTTAGCCTGATAATAGGGGATAATTTCCCCATTTTGCAGGGCTTGTGCCAGGGACTGCATGAGTTTAATCTTTTGCGACATGTCACGTTTCATCCGATCATGATAAACCTGGGAATAAATCTCCGGAGAATCCTTAATCAGATTCATGACCAGGGTCGTTTTTTCAAAAAGCCCTTCAAAATCGTCGCCGTGATCGGGATATCTGGCAATGGCCAGGCGAAAATCCGTGGTGATCCCATAGCCCTTGCTTTTTATAAAAGCTGACAGGGCTTTTTTCAGGCTTTCGATAGAGGCATTAAAAGCGTCATCATTGCCAATTTCGATAAAGATGGCAAACTCGTTGCTGCTGGCTCTGGCGCAATAGCGGGCGTCATAGTTAAAAAGCAGAAATTGACCAATTTCCTTGAGCAGCTGATTGCCTTTAGCAAAGCCCATCAGGGCATTAATGGTCTTGAGGCCCCGGATGCTGATCAGGACAAAGGCCGCCGACCGAATCTGGCTTTTGGTCAGCTGGTCAATCTGATTTTTCATGCCATAAACATTAGCCAGTCCGGTCATTTCGTCATGATAGGCCAGGTAGGTAATTTCTTCATTTTTCCGGTCCAGATTTTTTGCATTTTCCTCAAGGCTGCCGATCATTTTATTATAACCATCCACTAATGAACCCATTTCTTTGTCGCTCTTCTGGCCATCAACCGCTTGATAGCGCCCCGCTTCCAGGGCTTCAATGCCGCCCAGTAGCTGGGTGATGGGCTGGCTGATGGATTGGACATAGGTGTTAATGAGATGGAGGACGATAAAAAGCAGGATTAAAATTAAAAAGAGGGTGGTAAAAAGAATCTGATTGGCATCGGAATTGAAATCCACAGCATAGGCCGAGGCCACCACGATCCAGTCCCATTCTTCAAAATAAAGTCCATAGGCATATTTTTGACCCACCTGATCGGAATTGAGCAGATTCCAGTTATAGGTCATAAAGCCGCCTTCAGGATGACCTTTGGCCAGGTCTATCTGCTCCCGGACGATATAGCGGTCGCTGTCTGTGGAATCGGTGGTATCCCAGACATTTTGCCCTTCCAGACTGGGATGCATCACTTCATTTCCCAAGCTGTCGTAAATGATAAAATAGCCGTTTTCACCAAGGTCGATGTGGTTATCAATCAACCGCCTGCCGTCAGCCTGCAAGGGTCCCAGCAGGCTGATCTTGGCATCTTCCTGAGCCTGGGCTTGGGTTTTAAAACCCTTTTGGCTGTTTTCATATTCAATTTCGATCACAGTAAGCGCCTGCTGGACACTGTTCTCAAGGATCTGGCGGCCCTTCTGATTCAGCGAATGCTGGGCGATAAAAAAGCTGCTTAGACCCACAATCGTCGTCGCCAACAAGAGAACAATGCCAAAATGGGCAACCAGCTTATTATGGAAAGATGCACTTAAAAGTCTTTTGATCATATTTTCACCATTTTTCATGATAGAATTTTTGATGCTGCCATCTAGCTATCATTTTAGCCTTAAACGCCTGTAATTTCCAGCTTTTTTTAGTATTTTCCGTCACGTTGACGCCATCAATTCTTTGATTTGATCGCAGGCCTCTTCCTGTCTGGTCGCCGGTGAAAGGCTTTTTTCCTGTAATTTTCTGATCAGGATCACATTCATCCAGGGAACAGTATTGAACATAGTTAATGTTTTCCTTGGAAATGGCCGTAACTTCAACTTCTATCCCCTTGATATCGACCAGGTACCCCGCTGTGACGCCCAGTTGATTGGCCGTAAATGCCTCAAGAATGATGCCCTTTTTAGCAAGCGCTAAAAGCTGGCGGTTTTCATCAAAGACCTGAATCATGGCATTTTCTCGGGGAATCCCACAGATCAAAACATCCTCTTCATGATCGCCAAAGGAAATAGTGTCACTTTTCATGCCCACCGCCTCTAAGCTGCTAATCTGCGAAAAGTCTTCCAGCCTTTGGTTGATCCCGGCCTGGTCGCTTTGGTCATCGAAGAAAATCTGGGCATCATAGAGATAACGTTCGTTAAAGGTATGATCAATAATATCCCCAACCGAAAAGGAATAGGACAAAGAAACCAAAATCAGAAAACTGGTCAGAATCACTGAAAGCAGAGAAATAAAGACCCGCCGTTTATTGCGCAGGCTCGATGAAATGGCGACTTTGGCCACTGAGTTTAGGACAGCGACAAACTTTTGCACCCCCGGAGCCTGAGCCTGCTGGGTCGATTTGGGCTGATGCGAAAAAAACCGCCCGATGCTCTTGTATCGGGCGGTGCGGGAAATGATCATTATGCTAATTTTCTTACCTCTTGTTCAAACTCCTGCTCTGTATCAACGAAGGAATAGGGTTCATATTCCCCAAAAGCAGATGGACGGCTGACAGTAACTAACTGAACTTTTTCTGTACCTATTTCAGCTATAAGTTTCTTTTTAAAATCGACCAGATGCTGACCATGACTGGTTTGCAAGGCCAGACATCCAATATCATTAAATTTCTTTGCAATCAGATAACACATGATGCAACACCTCCTTAAACGCTTGTTCTGATTTTACCAGATTCGTAGGCTTTTCGCAATATACATCTAATTATATTATCGTAGTTTCGCTTGTAAATATACTTATGAAGCCAGTTATTTAGCTGTCTGTCATAATATGTGTTGTATTGTATAATGGTAACTGCTTAACTGAAAATACACATGTATTCCACGATAACCATCGTCATGTGCTTTGCCCTGCGACATATCGGCAACTCGAATTTTATCCCAGTCCCTAAGATTAAGAACATCTTCGTAATTATCACAAAGTGCTCTAAAGCCAAGCATATCATTAAATATTTTAGCAGCTTGATGATCTGGATAATAACGGCTGTATTTTAAGTATGCGGATTGAATACTTTTCACTCTGTAATCAGTCACAATATCATGAAGAAATTCGCAACTGTCATACCATTCATTGATTCCTTCTAGTTCAGTAAAAAGGGTATCTTTATCAAAATAATGTAAGTTCTTTTTTAAACGTATGCCTAGTTTGGATCGATAAGAGAGCTGCTCCAATTTTTCGATGGATAATCCATCCTTTTTTAAAATATCTTGATTCATAACATATTCTCCAATCATTTTAGCGTGTCAGCCTATTAGAATAACTGACTACTTCCTAGTATGTCCTATTCAGTTGGCAGAACTTAAAAATAACTAGTTCATGGTAATCCTTCATTGTTATTGAAATCTACTTATTCAAAAACCTATTTCTATATTAACAACATATCTATCTAGCGTCAATGAAAACATATTAAATAAAGAAACCCGCAGATTACGCGGGTTTCTTTGCGGTTATTCGATGTATTCAATCAGTCCTTAGTCGGCATGGACATAGCCACCAGACCAACAAGTCGGCTCAGCGGCATGGTCTGCAGCCAGACTTTTCCGGGACCTTTTAAGGTCGCCAAAAACATGCCTTCGCCACCCAGTAAAACATTTTTCACCCCTTTGACGGTGGTGATGTCAAAGGCAACGGATTCTTCAAACATACCGATATGACCCTGGTCAACCTTCATGACCTGGCCGGGAGCCAGATCATATTCCATGACCGAACCATCCAGTTCAATAAAGGCTGTGCCGGAACCGGATAATTTTTGCAGGATAAAACCTTCGCCGCCAAAAAGACCGGCGCCCAGTTTTTTCTTAAAGTACATATCCACATCCAGACCTTCTGTGCCCGCCAAAAAAGAATCTTTTTGACAGATCAGGCTTTTTCCGCCATTTAAATCGATGGCTTTAATTTCGCCGGGGAAGGAAGAGGTGAAAGCAATGTGTCCGCCACTTTTCTCGGCTGTATAGGTTGTCATAAAGAAAGAATCACCAGCCAGTGATCTTTTTAAGCCTTTTAAGACCCCACCTTTGGTATTTGTCTCCATTTTTATATTTTCTGACATCCAGGACATGCCCCCGGATTCGGTAAAAACCGACTCACCGGCATCCAGATCAACCACTGCAACCGGGAGACTCCCGCCTTTAATTTCGTATTTCATAAACCCTCCATCAACTAACTTACAAACAGCCTGAAGACAATTTATTAACTGAGTGACGAAACAAGACCACTAAGAACGCTTTTGGTCAACCCTCTGCATGGGTTTTTATTTGCACACGGCAAGTTCAACCGTCAGCCTATAGGATCAGGCATCGTCTGGAGATTGTCTTCACACTGTTTAGCTTATGACAAAAATCATAGCATTTTTTGTCTTGATGATCAATTATTGTTGGCGGTCTCAAAGCGCCATTTGCGAAATGAAAGAAGCCCTGGTGTTATAAAAATGTCTCCAGGCTCTTGATTATTAAGCCCTGATATAAGGAAAAGCCCCCAAATGGCCTAAATGTCAATCATTTTAAAAATATCAGCTAGCATGAGCCCGGCCCTCTTACTGGCCATGCGGGATTTCGCCCTTGGGCACGGGGTTGGGGTCATTCGCTATCCCGTCCAGCTCTTTTGCCATTTTCAGACGGTGGCGCGGGATTCGGTGATATGAAAGCACTAGCCTTGTCAAAAAACTGCTGCGTCAGTTTTTTTGTTTTAAGGGGGAAAATATCCGCCCGCCTTCCTGCTTTCAAATGTTTTCCAAACTTTACACTAAAAAAAACGGTCAAAGGCTTAACGGTTTAAAAATTTTTATGTATAATAATAGAAAACGACTTTAACTCATCCCCCAAAGGAGCCCCTATGACCGAAAACCAATTTGAAACAGCCTTAATCGAATACATCTGCAGCGGCACCATCACCGCGACCTCCGGCCCAAATTGCGGCCGGGAGACCACTGCCAATTACGTGGCTAAAACCAAGCTCTGGGAATACAAGCCGGAGATTAAAAACACTCAGGCCCTCTGGGACAACTTTAAGCAAATCCTGGAAAGCCACAATCAGAGCGTCTTAAAAGCGCCCCTTAGCCCCACGGAATTTGGCCAGGTCAAAAAAATCATCTCTGACCTGGCTACGCCCTACGAGGCTGGTCAGTTTTTATACGGCCTCAATGGGGTCTCGCAAATCGAGATCGATCTGGACCAGGGCCGCCATGTTTTTCTCACCGTCTTTGACCAGAAGCAGATTGGGGCGGGGGACACTGTCTATCAGGTGGTCAACCAAATTGTCCGCCCGCCTGTTATTTCCGGCAAGCAGGAGCGCCGCTTTGATACCACCCTTTTAATTAACGGCCTGCCCATCATCCAGATCGAAGAAAAACGCGACAGCCACGATGTGGACGAAGCCCTCAATCAGATGCACCAGTACATCGATGAAAAGCAGTACCGGGATATTTTCTCAACGCTGCAGATCCTGGTGGCCTTGAGCCCCAACAATGCCAAATACATGGCCAATACCACCGCTGATAAGTTTAACAAGGATTTCGCCTTCAACTGGCAGCGGCGGGACGACAACAAGATCGTGCGTAAGTGGCAGGAATTTGCCGATGCCATGTTAAGCATCCCCATGGCACATCAGATGGCCACCAATTTTATGATTCTGGATGGCACCAAAAACCGTCAGACCCTCAAAGTCATGCGGCCTTATCAGGTTTACGCCACCCAGAAAGTGATCGATGGCATCAAGCAGGCGGATTTTGATTTCGGCAATAACAAGGTGGGCTACATCTGGCATACCACGGGTTCGGGCAAAACCATTACCAGTTTTAAGACGGCCTGGCTGGCCAGCCGCATGCCCAAGGTGGACAAGGTGGTCTTTGTGGTTGACCGCATCGCCCTGACCAGGCAGACCAACGAAAACTATCAGGCCTACGATCCCGACGGCAATATCGGCGAGGCAAACGGCAGCGTTCAGGCCACCAATAACACCAGCGATCTAAGCCGCAAATTAAAAAGCAGGGACAACGGCATTATTGTCACCTCGGTGCAAAAACTGGGCACCCTGATTAAGCGCCAAAACTTTAAGGCCCCCGACAAAAATATCGTCTTTATTGTGGATGAAGCCCACCGCAGCACCGGCGGCGACAATTTTTCCGCCATCCAGAAAGCCTTTAAACGGTCGGCCTGGGTGGGTTATACAGGGACCCCCATGTTTGATGAAACAACCCCTGGTCTGCGCACCCAAGATATTTTCGGACCCCTTCTCCACGCCTACACCATTAGAGAAGCCATTGCCGATCACAATGTCCTGGGCTTTAAGGTGGATTTTGAGACCACCATCGATGAGGATCAGATGAAGTCTGACTACCTGCCAGCCTTCTATCGCGACCGCTATCCCCACTGGACCCCTGACCAGATTCAGGCCAGGATCGAAAACCTCACCGATGCGGATATCGATGATAGCATTGAGCCCTCTTTCTACGATCAAAACGAAGATCATGTCCGCCTGGTGGTGGCGGATATCTTTAAAAACTGGCGCAATCGCTCTAACCAGGGCAAGTACAACGCCCTTTTAACCACCCACGTGGGCGGCGGCAAGGCTTCAACCCCCATGGCCATGATGTACTTTAAGGAGTTTGTCCGGGTCAACGCCGAGAATAAGGCGGCGGGCAAGCCCAGCCTCAAAGTTGCGGTGACCTTTAGCCTCAATACCGCCAATAACAATAGCCAGCTGGCCACCAACACCGGTCTCTTTGAAGCCATGAAGGCCTACAATCAGGAGTTTTTCACCAACTTTGGCATGGATGATGTGGCCGGCTACACCCAGGATGTGACCAGTCGCTTAAACAAAACGGCCGCCGATAAAAACTATCTGGATCTGGGCATCGTGGTGGACCAGCTCTTAACGGGTTTTGACGCCCCGGACTTAAACACCCTCTACGTGGATCGTACCCTTAAGGGGGCTGGCCTGATTCAGGCCTATTCCCGCACCAACCGCATCGCCGATATGCAGGAAAAACCCTGGGGTCGGATCGTCAATTACCGCTGGCCGGTCCAGAACGAAAAACTGATGAACAAGGCTCTGGCCATCTACGCCAATAAGGATTCGGCCAATCTGTCCGATGAAGAGCGAAAAAGTTCCAATGAGAAAAATGGGGTGACTGCCAAACCCTTTGTCAACACCCTGGCTGATGTTAAAGCCCTGGTGACTCAATTGCGACAGCTGACTGATGACTTTAACCAAATCCCCCCGGGCAAAAAAGATCAGCGGCGAATGCTAACGGTTGTGAGAGAGTATAATCAGGGCATGGCCAAGCTTAAGCAGTATGATGCCCAAAGCCTGGATGGCCAGACCATCGGTTTTGATTACGACCATCCCGATCAGCTGATTAGCGCCCTGGGCATGACGCCGGCAGAAGAGGTCATGCTGACCACGGTTTTAAAAAACGACCTGCGACAAGCTATTGCTCACGATGAGCAAGTGCCGGTCTACCAGATTGATCTGCGCATGACCCATGTGAAAGATGTCAAGATCGACTACGATTACCTGACCGAGCTGCTGGAAGACCTGCTCAATCAGGTTCACCGGCAGGAGAAAGCCAAAGCCCAGGCCACCAAAGAAAAGATCGACCGCTTCGCCAATGGGCTGGATGACCGGCCCTACGCCAAAAAGATCAAAAGCGCCGCCACGGCTATCTATCAGGGGCATTATAAAGCGCCAAGCTACCCGGCCCATCTTAAGGATAGCGAATCCGTCATTCAGGCCGCCAGTAGTATCAGCCTTGACCGCTATTTTCAGGATTTTCGCATTAAGTGGGGGCTGATCGATATCATCACCAGCGCCCAGATGCAAGCGCTTTTTGCCGCCCACCGCCACGGCCAGCAGGATCTGGATCAGACCGGCCAGATCAGCGACATCATCAGCCAGGCCAGCCTGGATTATAAGACCCTGGCTCACGATCAAAAAGTCGTGGGGCTAAATAAAATTAAGTACCGCAACGGGCTGCGGGAAGCCATTTATGAGCTGGCGGATGAGATGGTGGAAGGCTAGGAATGGTATAAAATTAATCGACCAGTCGAAAGCGGTCGAAAGGAGAAAATTGGATGGCTAATTTTACTGGGTGAGAACAAGTATATTGAATATAAAGCCGTTTATACTAAAACCCTTTTAAAGACAGTCAGCGCCTTTGCCAATTATCATGATGGCGTGATTATCATTGGTATAGATGACAACAAATTTCGGAAAATAGGACTATAAAAATTTTAAAGGCCAGACCATTGGTCGTGATTTGATTAGGCAAGCAGACGGATCGAAGCGAGAAATATTTAACTAGAGAAAGATTTCTGTTTTTAGAGAAAGACGAAAAGTTTAAGGTGAGCAGAATGAATAGAGAGAAAAAGTTGGTGCCCAAGCTCAGGTTTCCTGGGTTTGAAGGGGAGTGGGTGGAGAAGAGGTTGGGGGAGGTGATAGAAATATCATCTGCTTCGAGAGTGCATAAGCATGAATGGACTGAAAGTGGTGTGCCATTTTTTAGATCAAGCGACGTTGTTGCCAATTACAAGGGAACAGAAAATACCAAAGCATTTATATCGATGGATTTATTTAAAAAACTATCTGAAAAATCTGGTCGCGTTTCAAAGGATGATATTTTACCCGTATTATTCATAAAAACCAAACTAATTCCATCTGATCCCCTGAAAATAGAGGATACAGGCAAATCATGACCGCACCCAATGGGTGAATCAAAAAAACACAAGAAAAGAACCCCGATTTCTGATAAAATTTAAGTAATCAAAAAAAACAATCAGAGAAAAGGAGTTCT
>JASGLP010000075.1 GCA_030156895.1 Eubacteriaceae bacterium
ACCAGAACCTTTCCTAGTTCCAGGCCTTTTCTTCCTAATATAAAGCCACCCAGTGCCATGACCATTCCCTGCCCCACATCCCCAAACATAAATCCGAAGCAAAGCAGATATGAAATACTTAAAAAGGGGGTTGGATCAATCTCATGATACGAGGGAACCCCATACATCTTTACCAGATTTTCAAAGGGCTTGATCATCCAGTTGTTTTTTAGCTTAGTCGGCGTTTTACCGGTTCGGTCTTTTGGATCAGAAAACATGACAATAATATCCGGATACCGCGACAGCATTTTTTCCATTTTTTGCTTGTCTTTTGCCGAAATCCAACCGGAAAAATAAAAGTTTTCATCACTAAAAGCCATGGACTTTTTGATAACGCTCAAATTTGCAAACAGGCCGATTGTATTATAGGTCTCAATTGCCGAATCGCGATTCTCTTCCAGTTGTTTCGACAGACTATGCGACAGCTTGCGATATTTAACTTCCAGTTCAGAAATCTCAGCTTTTATCAGCTTAAGATTTTCAATTGGTGATCGATTGTATTTGGCATCAAAGCCTTCAATTGTTTTAAAGTTCAAGGCTTTAAGAATACGAGCTGATTCAATCTCCAAATCTTTTGGCGAGATAATCACAAATACCTCTTCATTCCCATCTTTCGTGTTACCCACATGAAAAACAATCGAGGTCACACTATTATAAATACTTTTTAGACGGGAAGCGTTGTCCTTGGTAACCGAACCAATCTGATAGGAAAAATTTTCCATCCCATCCAGTTCCGCCATATCAACTTCCAAACCATCCAGGTAAGAATAAGCTGTCCAGCTCTTTTCCAGGGCATTCAGGGTATATTCCATTTCTTGGAGTTCAGCATATTCCTTGCCCATTACAGTCTCAAACTCTTTTAGCTTATCCATGGCCTTTTTTAGATCACAGGGCTTTTCGGCAATGGCCAGCATATCCAATTTCAGACTGTTCTGATAGAGTTTGTCCATTTGGTCAATTATTTTGAGAAAGTTCTTTTCATCCATCATTGCTTCGCCAGACACCAGTTGAGCAAATCCCAAAAGCTCACCCATATTCTCTTCACGAATCGGAAGGATAAACCGACCGATATCAATTTCGTGCATGGCGTCCACAATTTGTATGTCATTGAAAAGAAACATGTCTCTGGCAAAATCATCAACATAGGAGATCTTACCAACAACATCCATCATTATTACATTTTCAATTGCCATAAAACTCTTCCTTTCACATTCTATTCAAAGAATCTGATTAAATACTTTTTCGTTTCCTCCGGCTCCATTTTATACCGCTTGCTTTCGATGAGTGAGGTAATATCCTCTACTTCAAAATCCAGCAGCCGAATATAGGCAACTACCAGAGAAATACCATTGCCCCGTTTAGCAAAAAGATTCATGTATTGGTAATACATAAAACGTTCACGTCTTCTTTCCATAAAGAGATCAATGGTCTTTTCATGATTCAAAAGAAAATAATAAACTGAGTTTTCGAGCAGGACTTTCATCTCAGAAACATTTTTTGCCATAATGAGTGCATTGAGTTTTTCATCGTTCAACTCATAACCGCCTCGTAGCGAATAGGCAATTAATTCCTCTCTGGACAAACCATAAAACTTTTTGCCGCGATAAACCCAAATCAGATTCAAAAGGTCAATATTGCGTCTTTGAACCTGAACCAGCTCTTTATTCTCCTTCTGATCAATCTTAAGCAGGCGATTTTTCAATAAATCATAATAATAGCGATCCAGGTTTTTTTCAATCATAATCAGTTCAACATTATCGGTAATATTTTTATAAATTTCCAGTACCCGATAATAGTCGGTACCCATTGTCAGCTTTTTAAAGCTCTCCCAGTCCTTTACTTTTAAAAGACGGTCAAAAGGTAACTTAGTATGTATTTTTGAATAAACCATCAGGGGTTTTAAATTTTCCAGATCCTCACCACGGGACAATCCTCGAATCAGAACCCGAAGCGACTCCACTTCCATCCGAACCAGAAATGTCTTTAAAAAGAGCTTCTCGTTGCCGGAAAGATAGTGCATCAGTTTTTCGATTTGATTGATTTTCAAATCATTAAGATGCGCTTCTAGTTCCGTCCGATGAAGCTGTTGGGGATCCATATTTTTAAAAAATTCGCCATAATAGGTGTGATCACGTAAATAAACAAATACTTCACTCAGGCTTTTGGTTTTAATCAGATCCTGATACTGATCTTCTCTTATTTTTCTGGCAGTCATTGCCAGAACTTTGGTATTGACACAGGAAAATTTACTATTTGACATATCTCCACACTTTTCCTTAAAAATTATGATTCGCTACTCAGTGAAATATTAAACAGTTTTTCCAGTACTTCAACAGCTTTTTCGTCTTTTTTCTCATCGTAACTGTCATGAATGCTTTTTATTTCTTCCTTCATCTCATTAACGATTTTTTCGCGTTCTTCCTTGGCACTGCTAATCTGTGCCTGATAATTCTGATCCGCAATCATATGAGCCTGTTCAAGTTCGATTTTTTCATTTTCTTTCACTTGCGCTTTGGTACGTGTGATTATGGTCTCAGCCCGCGCCGTTACATTTTCTTTTATCCGAACTGCTTTGGAATCAAGATCGATAATTTCGCGAATCACTTTATTGATATCTGCATCATCACTATGTAACATATAAGCCTCCTTTCTGTCAGATCCTTTACTAAAGAGATATATACCCAAATCTCTTCATTTCATTATAGCACTAATAAAATTTCATTCAATCTAAAATTGAAATTTACTTTGTTGCATTCGATTATATTATTTTTAAATTTTTCTTAACAAATATAAAATACTTGACAGACTATAATAATCGTTCTAAAATTAAATCAACCCCTCCCTACCAGGGGTAGGAAAGGAGACGCAATGATGACTCAACAATTTAAAATAGAAGGCATGACCTGTACTGCCTGTGCAGCCGCTATCGAGCGAAAAGTTTCATCAATGGATGGCGTATCCTCGGCGGTTATTAATTTTACCACCGAAAATCTGGTGGTTACCTATGATGAAGAGAAACTGAACAATGACGAAATTATTGCCGCTATTATTGGACTCGGTTACGGTGCGACACTACTGATGCCTGAAACAAATGACGCTAAAAGTCCATCGGTGTCAAAAAATGTCAAATCAATTGATCAACAAATTACGCAGGTTAAAAAAAGACTGATTATCTCTATTATCTTTACCCTCCCCCTGTTTTATCTGGCCATGGGTCCCATGATCGGCCTGCCGATACCAACTTTTCTGGCTGGCCAACAAAATGTTCTGATCAATGCCTTAACCCAAATGTTATTGACAATCCCCGTCATGATTATCAATCGACAATTTTATACCGGCGGCTTTAAGGCGTTATTTAAAAGAATTCCTAATATGGACTCGCTGGTGGCTGTTGGCACAACCGCAGCCTTTGCTTACGGGATCATTGTTTTATATGCCCTGGCTTATGGTTTTTCATATCAGGATACCATGTTAATCCATCAGTATTCTCATTCTCTGTACTTTGAATCAACAGCAGTCATTCTGACTTTGATCACCCTTGGTAAATTTTTTGAAACGCGAGCAAAAGGCCGAACTTCATCAGCCATCGAAAAACTGATTGAGATGGTTCCTGATTCGGCTCGCATCATAAAAAACGGCAGCGAAATAGAGGTTTCAATCGACGCGGTCCAGGTTGGCGATACTATTGTTATCCGCCCGGGGGATCGTATTCCCGTTGACGGAACCATTCTAAGCGGATCTTCCAGCGTCGATGAATCATTGTTAACCGGGGAAAGTATTCCCGTTGAAAAGCAGGTTGACGATTCAGTGATTGCCGGCAGCATTAATAAAACTGGCGCCTTTCAATTCAGGGCAGATAAAGTCGGCCAGGATACAACCTTAAGCCGGATTATCAAGCTGGTAGAAGAAGCTCAATCATCGAAAGCCCCCATTGCTCGAATCGCTGATCAGGTCAGCCGTTATTTTGTTCCGGCGGTTATGGTAATTGCACTGTTAAGCTTTCTGGTCTGGTTCCTGCTGGGCTACGGTTTCTCTTTTTCATTAGGTATTGGTATCACTGTCCTGGTAATTTCTTGTCCCTGCGCACTGGGTCTGGCAACCCCTACAGCCATTATGGTTGGAACCGGAAAAGGAGCCGAAAAAGGCATTCTTTTCAAAAACGGTCCCGCCCTGGAAATATTGGGCAAGTCAAAGGCCATTGTCTTTGATAAAACCGGAACCCTTACAGAAGGAAAGCCATCCGTCACTGACCTAGTCATTTTTGATGACGATGTTTCTGAATCAGAACTCGTCTTAAAAATGGCTTCTGTTGAAAAGATGTCAGAGCATCCCTTAAGTGAGGCGATCCTTAATTATGCCAAAGATCTTAACTTACTGGATATCAAAAATTTTCTGGCAATTCCTGGTATGGGCATTTCCGGCGAAGCCGATCAGACAACCATTGCTATCGGTAATCCCAAAATGATGCAAAATGACGGTTTGAAATTAAGTAGCCAAATGATCGACACCTATCATCGCTTTTCCGATGCCGGCAAGACACCGCTCTTAATCGCCTGGAATCAGGAAATTAAAGGACTTGTCGCCGTTGCTGATACTATAAAGGCCAGCAGTAGACACGCAGTTGCTGAACTAAAGGCAATGGGTCTGGAGATTCATATGTTAACCGGTGATAATGAAAGAACCGCTAAGGCTATTGCCAAACAGTTTGCTATTAAGAATGTCATCGCCAATGTTTTGCCAGACGAAAAATCTGGTGCCATCACCGCTCTGCAAGCCCAGGGACAACAAGTCATTATGGTTGGTGACGGCATCAATGATGCCCCAGCTCTGGCGCAAAGCGATGTTGGTATTGCCATCGGTAACGGTACTGATGTTGCCATTGAATCAGCCGATGTGGTACTAATGCAGGACGATCTTTTGAATATCGTTTCGGCCATTCAGTTAAGCCGGGCAACGCTCAGGAACATTAAACAAAACCTCTTCTGGGCCCTGATTTACAACACCATCGGGATTCCGGTTGCCGCAGGTCTGCTTTATATTCCATTTGGTCTGACCTTAAACCCGATGATTGCAGCCGCTGCCATGAGTTTAAGTTCCGTTTCAGTTGCTTTAAACGCTTTATCTCTTAAAGCTTTTAAACCAAAGTTTGTTACGCTAACCGAGCCCAAAACTCTTGATACGTCCCCGCAATTACAGAATACAGAAACATTAACTGCTAAAATAAAAAATGAAGAAATACAGAAAGAAGGAAAAACAATGAAAAATGTCGTACTTGATGTCAAAGAAATGAGCTGCCAGCATTGTGTGAAACGCGTTATGGGGATTTTGCAGGAAAGTGACTTTATAAAGGATCCTGAAGTATTGCTTGACCAAGCTGAAGCAAGATTTTTGGCTCCGGAAGATGCCAACCTTGAACCGCTGATAAAAGCAATCAATGAAGCCGGCTACCCCACAAGCTTAAAGGAGTGAGCATGGCAAAAATTGACCGTACCAAAGAAACAAACCTTTTAAAAACTGCCCGCGGCCAGATCGACGGGATTCTAAAAATGCTGGAGGACGACCGATACTGTATCGATATCTCAAAGCAAATTCTGGCAGTCATGGCCATCCTCAAAAAAACAAATCTGGAAATTCTTGAAAAACACTTGCAAAACTGCGTAAAAGAAGCTTTTCTGGAAGGCAAGGGGGATGAAAAAGTCGATGAAATCATGCTGATTCTCGATAAATATTATCAGAAATGAAAAGAAGACCAGAGCGGTAAACTCTGGTCTTCTCAGTGCCTATACAAACCCCGCAGCGACCAATTGAATTTCATAGGCTGCGGATTCCTACAGGTGCGTATGTTTACTTTGTCTTCTTTTATTTTTCCAGTTGAATTGAAACAGGATTGACAAATGGCGGCATGCTCATGCCAACCTGGCTGGTGATGGTAACAGCAATGGTCTGCCCAACCTCAGGCTGGAAATCCAGTCCATCAAAACCATCCAGATTAACCCGTGCCTGATCAAAATTCGCATTGTCTAAAACCGTGACCAGAAGTTCTGTATCACTGACCTCGTCAATGGTTGCGGTAAATGAAATGTTGTCGGTTGCCGCATTTGAGCTGTCAGCACTGCTGTCTGTACTACTTTCAGTCGTGCAGGCCGAAAGCAGTCCCATGGTTAAAAGCAGGATCAGACTTAAAGCAATTCCCTTTTTCATTTTTATTTCTCCATTTTTAGATTTCTAACAATTAAAGCACTGCTAGATCTTCGTTTTATACCCAAATCCAGCTCTTTAAAACGCTGTCTAAACCTGTATCAGCTATCCAAAAAAGAAGGTATTTCTTTTAAAGACATAATGACATGCCAGAATTTGCGAACCATGTGCTTACATCAGCGGTGCCACAATCCGCAGCATGGCCTGTCCCAGATGGGTGAAGAATGATTTATTCTGCCATTCTGAAAACTCAATTTCCTGACACTGATCCATAATTGAGAAAAAGTCTTCCTTCACATCTCTAACTGTTTCAGGACTGCTAATCCAGGCTGCTGATTCATAATTCCAGGTCAGACTGCGGTAATCCATATTAATCGAACCGATCATGCAGACCTCATCGTCACTGACCAGGACTTTACCATGTAAAAATCCTGGTGTGTATTCATAAATCTTCACCCCTTCGGCTAAGAGATCACCATAAAAGGAACGGGTGGTCCTGTGAACGATCGCCTTATCCGCAATACCTGGAGTCATAATCCTTACATCCACCCCTGCTCTTGCCGCCATTTGGATACAATTAATCATATCAGAATTCAGAATCAGATAGGGTGTGGAGATATAAATATAGTCTTTGGCATTGGCAAACAAAGACATGTACATATTTTCCGCCGGATTCTGCTGATTCATGGGACCATCGCCAAAAGGCATGACCAGATCATTCGTTTCAATATTAAGGGATTCGCCACTGTAATCATGCAGATGACTGCTTTGTCCTGACAGATTATCCCACATATTCAAATACATGGCAACCAGGGAGTTAACAGCATCGCCCTCAAGTTTGACAGCCATATCTTTCCAGTGCCCATGCTTGACGATGGCATTAATATACTCGTCGCCAATATTAATGCCGCCGACAATGGCTCTGTTGCCATCAACAATGGTGATTTTTCGGTGATCCCGAAAGCTGATAAATTTATACAAAGAGCGTGAAAGCGGATTAAAGGGAATGGACTTAATGCCATTTTCAGCACAGACCTTGTAAAAGTCCCGGGGTAAAACACCCAGACTTCCCATTTCATCAACCAGGATGCGCACTTCCACACCCGCCCGCGCTTTCTTTATCAAAGCGGCCATCATTTCATCATACATCTTGCCCTTGGCCATAATAAAATACTCAATAAAAACGTATTTTTGGGCTGAATTGATCAGTTCAAGATGCTCAGCGTGCATGATCTCACCTAGTTTCAGATAAGTGCTTCTGGTATTCTTCCAGACCGGCAACCCGGTTAAATGATTAATCAGATTGATTTCCTTTATAAATCCAGGATTTTCAATAGAATCATATAACTCTCGACTCTGGCTTAACTGATTAATGGTATTATCATTGTTTTTCTGCCATTCTTCAATATTTTTTTTGGTCAGATGTTTGTTTCCCCAAATTAAATATAAAAGGATACCAAGTACCGGCAGAGTCAAAATAAAAATAATCCAGGATATTTTAAAAGACGTGATTTTACGCTTATAAACAATACTTAAAACCACCAGAACTGCAATCACCTGAATCACCCAGTAGACCTGATAAGCGTAATCGACAATTCGAATAAAAATAAAACCAAAAATAATCAACTGTAGAATGATCAATACCACATTAATAATCGTACGAATATAATTGTTTGACTCTCTTCCCATTGTTACTCCTATAAAAATATTTTTTGCAGATAATATTATCCTACTAATACATTTACCTATCCCAATATTTCGAGAATGCAAACTCAAATTGAGTCTAAACCTACTCTATTGAAATTCAATTGTCGCTAAATTGAAAAATAGTCTTAGCTGTCACATTTATTTTATACTGCTTTACACCAAGTTAAAAGCAAAAAAATATTTTTTCCCTTCATCAATATTTTCTCTGCAAATATTGGTTCAGCTAACAATGAACTGATACAGTGCTTCTCGATAATCTTCCTGTGACATCTCTCTTGCCAATTCTTCAGCTTTTAATTTATAAGAATCATTATTGACCAGGTCCAGCAGCTTAGCCTTTAGTATATCCCTTTTTAGTTTTGCAATCGGAATACCTTTTGGCCCTGCCCCTGATAAAGCGATCACTTGATCCCAAAGCGGTTGGTCAGCCGTATGAGGTATAGCCATCGTTGCACAGCCCGCTCTGATGGCTGAATGGCTTGTTCCTGCCCCACCGTGATGGATGACCGCATACATTCGCTCAAATGCCCAGTCATAAGGAATCCCATCAACCCAAAATATATTATTTGTTTTGCTTGTGTCAATTTTCTGTAGTCCGCCTCCAGCAATATTGATGATCGCCGGAATTCCTGTATCTTTTAAAATCTCTAAAAACAGTGTCGTAGTTTTTTCAGGATGTGGATTAACCATTGACCCGAATGTAATCAGGATTACTTTCTCATGTTTATCAAGAAAAGTCAGTATGTCCTGTGACGGCTCCCAACCAGTCATTTTATCACGCTCCCAGAAGCCCGCTACCATCGCATTGTTCGGCCACTTGTCGGGGCGTTTAAATAAGGATGGTGATACCGTATAAAAAATCTTCATCTTAAGCAATTCCTTAAGAATCTCTTTCTTTGTAAATTCATTGGGAAAGTATTTTTTAACTGCCATCATAACTGCTGAGGCAGTACCGGAATTTGCCAATTTGTAAGTTAAAGGATTAATCAGGCTCCCCAAATTCTTATTGATTCCCACATTAGAATGGCCTTTAACCTCATGTAACATACAGGGAACAGGTGAAAGCATTGCTATTTTACCGCCGGTTTTTAAATGCCAAGGCAGGGGGACAGTGACTTTAGGATGAAAAACAATACAATCCGGTGCCAGCTTCATAATGATTTCATACTGTCGCTCAATCATCCGCTTCTGAATGGGCAATGACAGCTTTGACAAATCAATCAGAGCTTTTATTTTTTTTAAACCGCCCTGACCGCCGCCCATTGCTTCTCTTCCCGTATCAGTATCCAGCAGATCAATAAACTCCGACCCTAATGAATAAAAGGCAAAACCTGACTCCTCTGCCAAGTTACGGTATTGTTCCGGAAAAGCGCAAATGACTTCTACGCCGAATGAGCACAACATCTCCCCAACCCCAAGAAACGGCTCACAGTCCCCACGAGAGCCTATTGAAAGCATTAGAATTTTCATAGTAACTCCATTTATTTCCACTTTTTAGAATATTATACCCAAAAAACACCATGTCATTTATGCTTCAGATCTTTTACTCGATTTTATCAACCCATTTTGCCTGGCCGTATTAATCGCTGCCTGTTTGCCACGCACCTCCAGTTTACGGTAAATATTCTGCAGATGAGTTTTAACTGTTACAGTATTTATTGCCGCATTGACCCAATCCCCTGTTTCCAGGGCATATTCTCCCAAAGCCAAGTATTCAGAACCGGTTCCACAACCGTCAGCGTATTTGGGATAAACTGGGAATTTTTCGATGATCAGTTTGGTCGTATATTTCATTTTACCAGCTTCTCTAAAATACATGTAAAGTAGATGGGGAGACCCAAAAGTGAATTCATTCTCACGATGCATCAGGTAAGACTGGTCGCCATCAAGGAGGCTAATAATCCGGTCATTCAATTCAGTGGATTCATCAATGTAATTAAAGACCGTAAACTTGCGGATGATGCAGATTTCGCCGAGGATCCGGTTTCGTTGTCTGAGAGGAATGTCTTTAACGGACAGATAATACGTTTCTAATTCATCAAGCCGCTGATAAGCCGCACGGGCTCTGAGTTCATTGCCCCGCAAAAGATCAACCATAATATATTGGAGGTAAGCAATCGGATACTGATATAAAAGATCAAGAGGCAAGTTTTCGAACATTTGAGCCGAACCTTCAAATTCTCCCAGTTCGTTGCGGATATTTTCTGGCCTATTTAAGTGTATAAGCACTTGTTGGGCTTCTCCGGCCTGATATAAAAAATGATAGCCTGTCTCAAATTCCTGCTGTTGTAAACACCATTGACCGAGACGGCAAAAAAGTTTTTTTCGTTGTGCTTCATCAAAATTCTGTTTTTTCCTGAGAAAGTCAAGGAGGACTGTATGAATTTCGTAGACCTTACGTGATTCATCATAGGCAATAAAGGAATTTTCTCGAAGCAGTATCCGCAAAGTCTCCTCTGCTTCTGAAAAACCCGTTACAAAGCCAGCCTGTTGACCAGTAAAAGCGTCCATAACCGATAATTCAGTCAGAAATTTCTGAAGCCTCTCTTCATAATCACTGAAAAGGGTCTGTTCAATCAATTCTTCAATCGTTAAGCTGTAGCCAACGGGAATTCCCCTTTCTAATCCTAAAAGCAACATATAGGTCAGGGTAATCCAACCACTACCGTAGCTGCAGATTTTTTTAAGGTCCTGAGGAGAAATACTATCGTTTAAAAGACGGCAATAGTCTTCAATCTCAGAGTTGGAAAACTTTAAAAATTCCCGGGTGATATGTCGACAAAGCCCTTTTGCCACCAACTCTGAACAATTGAATTGAACCGTATTTCGTGTAATTAAAAGAAGATGCAGGTTATCAATCTGTTCATAGGCGATGAGTTCAATCAGTCTGTTTAAACGTTCACTGTGAACCCAGTGATAGTCATCCAAAACCACGATTCGCTTCTGAACGCCGCTAAATTGGGAAATCACCGCAATCACCTGCTCCATCTGGCTGGTGTTGGCCGGAAACACTATAAGCAGATGACTGATTACCTAAAGGATCAACTAATACAATTTTAACCGCCTCGATACGCAAACTTTCTCCCCTGGTGCCGGCATAATCGCCATTTTTTGCCCATTGCCTAGTATCTGTTTCATCATACAACCAGCCTTTATTTTGAACATGCACATTATAGCGAATTTCAAGACCATCTGGGACTGATCCATCTAGCTTGATTTCAAAGCCTTCAATTCGCTTTGACTGACCAACGGTCCCAATTATCTCTGGACTCTCAACCCAACTTCCGTCTATCGGATAATCCCCAATATTTTCGATATGCCCACGGCTGGCAACTCCGATTATGATTTCCTGAGCATTTACTTCTGGATGAGACCCTATTAGAAGTAGAAAGCATATAAATACCATAATAATTAATTTATTATTAAGCACTTGTTTATAACACATTTTTTACCCAATCCTTTGTGATTATTCAAGAATAGGATAGCATAAAATATTCAACAAAAAAGGAGTATATTTCACTCAAAAAGGAGTATATTGAAATAGAAATATGCGTCAGATGGCTCCTTCCTTCGCAAATAAAAGAAAAAAGCCAGAAATCAAACGCGTTTGATT
>JASGLP010000076.1 GCA_030156895.1 Eubacteriaceae bacterium
GGTACAGACTGTAAAAGGTGCTTTCCCAGACCTTCCAGTAATCGTTGGTGGCGCGCCTGTAACACCTGAATACGCTGCTGAAATCGGTGCTGACGGTTATGCACCAGATGCTGGTTCTTCGGCTGCCAAAGCTAAAGCATTAATTGGTGCATAAGTACCGCTTAGCCGTACGAAAAAACTATTTAGCTGATCAGATTTATTGCTACAACATCGCAAATTTTTATTACTAAATCTAAGGAGACTTAAATGTTAACAAAACGAGAAAATTTAATGGAAACAATAAAAGGTGGAAAACCTGACCGTTTCGTTAAACAATATGAAGCATTCGAAATTCTTATGGAAGCGCCAATGGCTGGACCAATGCCAATGCCAGGTGAAACCGTTAAAAATGCATGGGGCATTACTTTTAGCTGGCCCGAAGGACAGCTGGGGTCATTCCCCGTTCATGATGATGAACATCGTGTATTAAAAGATATTACCACTTGGAAAGAAGTCGTTAAAGCGCCTCCAATTGAAACATCTGATGAAGCCTGGGCAGCCGCAGTTGCACATGCTGAAGCCATCGACCGAAAAGATAAATTTGTTACCGCTTTTATTGCACCCGGTTTATTTGAAATGACGCACCATTTGATGGGCGTTGAAGATGCCTTAATGTCTTTTTATGAAGAACCAGAAGACATGTTAGAATTAATCGAATATCTGGCAGATTATGAATTACGCTATGCCGAAGAATATCTGAAACATGTCAAAGTCGATGCAATCCTTCATCATGATGACTGGGGCAGCCAGATTTCAACTTTTATGTCACCAGCAATGTTTGAAGAATTCCTTTTACCATCATATAAAAAGATTTATAAATTCTGGAAAGATAATGGTGTTGAAATCATTATGCATCATAGTGATTCATATGCAGCAACCCTTATTCCGTATATGATCGACATGGGAATGGATATTTGGCAGGGCGTCATGAATACAAATGATATCCCCGTTATTATTGAAAAATATGGAAAAGATATCACCTTCATGGGTGGAATTCACAGCGGTCTGGTGGATTTCCCTACATGGACCCCAGAAGTAATTGCAAAACAAGTTGAAGAAACTTGTAAAGCCAATGGATATAAATATTTCATTCCATGCCAGACATCTGGATTACCAATTGAATCATTTTCCGGCGTAAATGCTGCAATTGATTTAGAAATTGATCGAATGAGTCAGGAAATTTTTTAAGTAGCCGTCTATTAAGTATGTAAAAAAGTGGACAATCAAAGTCGACCCATTAAAAATCAGTATGATTCATAAGAATTATACTGATTTTTTAATGGGAAATATTTTCGATTTAGTAGCTGTCGTATTAGTCACCACTTAACTAATTCCTCTGATAGAGAAGGCAGCGATCGCTAAATCCTGCTGGCGGAACACCCAGTCGCTGATTCAATCGAGCCCAATAATTAACACTGGCGATCATGCTGGCCAGCATTACGATCTCTTGCTCCGATTCATATTTTCCGCTACCCTAAATGCCACTATTTTTTTAATCAATTCGAGTGGCATTGGCTCATTTATGTGAAACTGCACCGATCCTTTAGCACTTTTATAAACAGATAGATCATCCTTTTTATTTCTTTTTTTCTGTTTATTCGGTCTTTAAATGCCTATAAATCTAATATAGTCGTACAATGAAGCCAAAAGTTAAATCGTAACTCAACACAAAGTCCTATCACAAAAACTGGCCTTCCCGTCAAATTATCATTCAAAGTTGAGTGCCTACTGCACTCATAAAATATTTTATATGGAGGATTTTCAAATGGAAACCAAGCAATTATTTAAGCTCCGCAAGTCGGTCAGGGATTATACCGGACACCTATCAGAAGAAGCTTTACAATCAGTACTTGACATTGCCCAGCTTTCGCCTGTAGGAAGGAGCGATTATGACTCCATGCATCTAACCGTGATTCGAAACAAATCACTTTTAGCAGATATCGAAAAAAATGCCGGCGAATTTTTTGATGATACCAGTCGACAAATTCTTTATGGTGCCCCTTGCCTGATCCTGGTGTCGACAATCCTTGGCGATGTCAAAACGATCAATGTGCCCTATTCTAACGCCGCCATAATGGCTAATAATATGGCTCTAGCGGCTATTGACTTAAATCTGGGCAGTTGCCTGATCTGGGGCGCTGTCATGGCTATGATCTATAATGAAGATCTGCTTAAGAAACTTGATCTGCCACAAGGTTTTCTACCCTGTTGCGGTGTCGTCATTGGTGAAACTGATGAACACTTCAAAGAAAAATCTATTCCTCTTAATCAAATTGCAGTTGAATATATCTAATACCGCATTAAAACGCACTAATCACTTTTAAAAAAGGGAAAGCTTGTTGTCCTTACTTTCCCTCTTTTGATGCCTGATTATAAAATTCTTCTATTCTATTATCACTAAAGTTCAAGCTATCAATCCATCCAAAATGGCAAAACAAGATTAATAAAAACCATTGTCAAAAGCTTCAACTCAATTTAAATATCCAGAATCAACTTCACTTATTCATCTTTTTCATCATTTTTCTGATCCTTAGCAACTGGACATGATGGAAAACTCTCCGGATAACCGGCTTCTTTTTCCTTTTTAATCAAATAGTAAGATGCCCCTGCCGTTGCGATAAACAATCCCAGCATCAGCAGAATAACGGTTGTATTTGTCAACATCAGTTCTTGTGTCGCTACCTGATAAGTCCCAATAAAACCAAACAACATAAAGGCTCCAGCTGAAATCAGCTTGACTGTCCGTTCCGGAATTTTTCGACATAGCACCACACCAATAATAATACCAATCGCATCAGCAATCAGCATCCCGGTAGTCGTCCCAATCAACACCCAAATCGGCGCATCTGGGAACTGGGTAGCCAAAGCAATTGTAGCCAGCTGGGTTTTATCGCCCATTTCAGCAATAAAAAAGGCAATAGCCACCGTAATAACCGGCCCAAAACGGGTGGTTCGATTTTCCTCACCTTCTAATTTATCTCCTCTGATCGTCCAAAGACCAAAAAAGATAAATGATAAAGAGGCGATCCCTTGAATATAGATTTGGGCAGAATCAAAACGGGTAATATAATTCCCCACCGCCACCGCCAGTGCATGATTAAAGACCGTCGCAATGAAGACCCCCATCATAACTTTACTGGCCTTAAAACGGGTTGCAAAAGCCATTGCCAAAAGCTGCGTTTTATCACCCATTTCGGCCAGTACCACAGCTCCAACAGCAAATAAAAAAGCAATAAATCCTGTGTACATATTTTTTCCTTTCTATACTCAAATTTGAAGCATCCAATTTAAAATTAAGCCGTGCAACTCGTTACGCTACGCTAAACTCATCGTGGGCTACGCCCTATAAGCTAAAATACCTGAAAAGAAATTTTAAGTGCACTTTAAATTCAATTTCAGGCGTTTTAGCTTGCACTGCTTTATTTTTCACGAATAAAAAGACTTCTGGCATTAGCGATTACGTCAATCGATAATGCCAAAAGTCTCGTTACCAATTATTGGCTACAAAGCCAGGTGAACATCTCACCAGTATGTTGACTTTGTATTACAACTACTCCCTTTTGATACCTAATTTTACACTAATTCTTTCTGTTTTGTCAAATTTAAAACATAAAATTTGGATGCATGATCATTTTATTTTTTACTGGCCTCGCATTTATATTATGTTTATTCGATTATTGCTTTTCATTGTTTTTTAATCTTTAATTCTCATACCGGTCCACCAATTGTTCATTAGCATTATATAGTTCTGCAGGATCACTTTTACTGTTATTCCAGGTACCGCCGCCATCAAGCCAATGAAAATCAATTCCTGAATTATTTGCTGAATCACCAATCTTAACTGTGCCGCCTGACACTAACCTAAAATCAGGAAATGTAAAAGTCTGGTTACCAAGAACAGAAACGATTTTCCAGCCGGTCATATCAGCTGTATCTGCACTGGTATTTTTTATAACAATATACTCGGCTTTTTTATCCAGCTCACTGATGATAATCCCCGAGTCATTTACTTCACTATTCGAATTATTATTCAGTTCACTATTGACCTCATCGGGGTTAACATTATCAAATTCGTCATTAATTACTTGTCCCTTTAGTGTATAGGTATAAGAGTAGTGACTGGGGATCTGGGTCGTCGTTGTCGGGTAGGTAATAACCGCTGTAAAATCCGTACATCCCCCTGCATCCCTGATGACTTTTTCCATATACGCCTGATCGCCATCCCGATTAAGGGTGCTGTCCTGGGGTGTGATATTATAAGCATTGGAAACACCACCAAGAGAATCAGCAATAACATGACCTTCATCCAAAGTCGAACTTTCAACACCAGGTACTTTTGCCTCATCCGAATAATATCGTCCGGTTGAAAGCACCGGCTCATTATCATCATCCTGCAGAATGATTTTTTCTGCGGTTACTTTGACCAGTTGACCATATTCATTGGTAAAAGCATAATACTCACGATCGCCAAAGCCAATATCGACCACCACATTCGGCTCCCGTTCACCTGATAAATCGCCGCCATCGACCGTAATTAGTGTGTAACCATCAAATTCAGGTTTGTTCCCAAGTGCCGACAGATCACAAGCTGTCAACAAAAGCAAAGTCAGAGAGATTAAAATCAAGACAACTGATCTTTTTAATACGACGTTCTTAAATACTGCTCTATTTTTCTTCATTTTCAATTTCCTTAATAATTAATTTTCCGAACACATATTCACATCTCAATTTTATCGAAAAATAATAAATTGCGCAATCAACTCTATCCAACAGTAAATTCAAAACAGGAATAATTATAAGAAATTACCCCCGAAATGATCAACTCTCATAATTCCTAATAAAAAACAGGTTTGTTGCCTTTTCAGAGTGATGATCATCTATAAACGATCTGTCTCAATCACGCCACTCCTCAGCACTAATTAGAATACTTCACTATTCATTAAAACCTTTGTATGCATTAAACTAACCATTTTATTGTCATCCTCGATCATTCCTGCAAATAATCAACAACGCCATGCCAAAGAGCGCTTAATGACTCGCTTTGTTTTGCACTATCAATTTCTGTACTGCTCATATCCTTTATCAATTCTAAATCAAATCCATTATTTAGCACTACAAATTTGATAAATCGAGGGGACAGCGCATTTTGGGGGCAAGCATAAATACATTTCATACAAAATAAACAGCGAAACCCAAATTTAAGTCTGCCATTCTTTATCCGGATATTATGATCAGGACAATTTCTTACACACTTTCCACACAGATCGCACTTTTTCGATACTTTTATTGTTGCTCCGAACATTTTCGAGCCAAAATGTTCTCCCTTTCCCAAGGTAAAAAATAATCGATCCTGCAATTTAGGCTTTGAAAGTTCCACCTTCCCTGACAAAATATCATCAACAATTCCACTGACCTTTTGCGGTAGTATTTTAATTAAGCTGGAATTCAAGAAAGCACTTGCCTGAGTTGCAAAATTGGATGGCATGATCAACATTTTTTCATAAATTAAATGATAGCCGTTTTTCTCCAAAGCATGTTTGGCCTTTATCCGACAGGCAGTATTGGGTGAAATTTCTCCTCCTCCAGAGACAGAAATAACAGCAGCACATGAACCCTTTGAATTTGGCAGCTTCTTTGTCCACTTTTCAACCATCGAAACTAATCGACATGCATAAACAGGCGACAACACGACGAGTAAATCAGTGTCTTTCACCTGATTGGGTGGAACTTTTGCGATATCAATTTTATTTACCAGTAATTTCTGTTCCAATAATTGCTTTTCAAAACAGTCCGTTACAAACCGCGTACCTCCTGTTCCTGAAAAATAAGCAAGGGTTACTTTTTTAATTAAACAATCATTCATACGCATATTCCTAACATATTCTTTGAGTTATATGATCCCAGTCCGCACATTGATATCAGGACTAGTCCAGTCGAATCTCGACGAGAAGCAGCCCATTTCCCTTTCGAAAAAATAGCGGCCATTCTCGCTGAACATGGCTTACAATAAATTTATTCAAGCGAACTTAGCCAATTTTCGAGCAATTCATTTTCAACCATAGAAATTGAAGCAAAACTAAGTCCTATTATAAATTTAAAATTTTCAAAAGACAAGCATTGATCCTTGTTTTGCATCCTTCAACAATTAATATCTGACACGCTTTATCAGCAATACTTAGGACGGATCAAAATAAAACTCGCTGATAATAAGCGATATCCGTACAAAATATGTCATTTCAATGCTTGACGAGTATTTTGTTATCCATTATACTGACAATATTAAACTTTTAATGAGTAATATTAAACCATGAATGGGCAGTTGAAAAACATCTAATCGCATCTTGTCGAAAACCTGCGACAACTTGTAGCGATGGTGCTTTCTCAATTGCCTTGAATTTTTTATGCTACTGAACCCCACACCTTTTACAATAACAATTAGTTAGCCGTCCAGATGTTATTCATTATCAACAAAAAAAGAAAGGAAGTTATACCTTGACCAACAGCCAATTAATCAAACGCTTTATGCCCTACTACAAAAAATACAAATGGATTCTGCTACTGGATCTATTATGTGCAACCCTAACGACAATCTGTGACCTGGTTTTGCCCCTAATCGTGCGCTTTATCACCAACTCGGCGATTAATGATCTGGCTTCTCTAACCATTTCAACAATTCTTAAGTTAGGACTTTTGTATCTGATTCTTAGACTCATTGACGGTGTTGCCAATTATTTTATGGCCGATATTGGCCATGTGATGGGCGCTCGGATTGAAACCGATATGCGCCGTGACCTTTTCTCCCATCTGCAAAAACTGCCCTTTTCATTTTACAGTGATACCAAAATTGGACAGCTGATGTCACGCATAACCACCGATCTTTTTGACGTCACCGAGTTTGCGCATCACTGTCCTGAAGAATTTTTTATTGCCGCTTTAAAAATCGGCCTGTCTTTTGCCATTCTTGGTTCCATCAATATCTGGCTAACACTCATTGTCTTTATGGCACTGCCGGTAATGGTTTTAGCAACGACTTATTTCAGACGACAAATGCGTAAACAGATGATGCGTTCACGTGTTCAAACTGGTGAGATTAATGCCCAGGTTGAAGACAGCCTGCTGGGCATTCGAGTCGTTAAATCCTTCGCCAATGAAAATGTTGAGGAAATCAAGTTTGATCTTGGCAACAGCAAGTTTCTGGAAATCAAGAAAAAAACTTATCGTTATTTTGCCGGCTTTCAGACTACAACAAGACTTTTTGACGGACTGATGTATCTGCTGGTGGTTGTTTTTGGCGGAATCTTTATGGTTCAGGGCGCGATTAATCCTGGCGACTATGTGGCTTATCTAATGTACGTTACCACTCTCCTGACTTCAATTCGCAGGATAGTGGAGTTTGCTGAACAATTTCAACGCGGCATGACAGGTTTTGAACGTTTTGCTGAAATCCTTGATCAGCCTACTGAATATGAGAACAAAGAAAATGAGGTTGAGCTAAAAGAAGTAGTGGGTGAAATCATTTTTGATCAAGTCAGCTTTCAGTATAATGACGGCGGCGATGAAGTGCTCTCAAATATTGCCTTTAACGTTGCTGCTGGCGAAAATATCGCCATTGTTGGACCTTCAGGGAGCGGAAAAACAACCTTATGTCATCTGATTCCTCGTTTTTATAATGTTACTGCCGGTAAGATTTTAATTGACGGACAGGATATCAACGGCCTCAATCTCCATTCTCTTCGCTCCCAGATCGGTGTTGTTCAACAGGATGTCTATCTCTTTGCCGGTTCAGTCTATGATAATATCGTCTATGGCCGTCTGGACGCCAATCGTGAGCAAGTTTATGAAGCTGCCCGTCTAGCTGGGGCTGATGAATTCATCAAAAAGCTCCCCGACGGCTACGATACCTATATCGGGGAGCGGGGAATTAAACTATCCGGTGGTCAGAAACAACGTATCAGTATTGCCCGAGTGTTTTTAAAAAATCCGCCGATTCTAATTCTTGATGAAGCTACCTCGGCACTTGACAATGAAAGTGAACGAGTCGTTCAGGAATCTTTAAAAGAACTCACTAAAGGCCGAACCACCTTAACCATTGCCCATCGCCTGACAACTATTAAAAACGCTGATCATATTCTGGTTCTAACCGAAGACGGAATTGTCGAGCAAGGTTCTCACTCCCAACTACTCAAAGAAGAAGGGATCTATTATGATCTCTATCAGATGTATCGGGAACTGGATGAGCTAAATGAGGAATTCTAAGATTCATCAATTCAGTGTTTGCTAAAAAAGTTTAACCGCTGATGTCATATTCCCTGAAAAACCATGCTTGAACTTCATCTTGCTCAAACACCGCCCAAACCTTCAAGAAGCGCCAGTTCAATGACCAGTATAAAAAATGTCAGGCACATACCAAAACCAATATTTCGCGCCAGCTCCTTTTTTTGTGAAAATGCCAGGATAAAGGCAATCGCAAGACCGATCAGCCAGAAGAAAAAACCACCAATAAAGAGATTGTTGGAAATCCCCGAGACTGAAATTTCTCCTGCCGTATTATGGATGATCTGAATCACTACCGATGCTACAGCAATCACAGCGGAAATGATAAAAGCACCAAGGCCAGTAAAACGGGCATATCTCATGTCCGTTGAACGGGGTCGAAGTTTATAAGTCAGAAATCCCATCAGTATCGATAATGGAATAATTATAATCATGATCTTACCCCCTTTAGTTTCTAATTTCTGAATAAAATCCCATATTATTCTATTCTATTTATACCACCTTTTTTCCTACTCCTATCATACATTAAAAAATTTTGATAATTTCTGAAATTCATTTTTTAAATACTTTGGTGGTGCTAAACATCGCCATTAAAAATGGTATCATTACATTTCTCCTTTTATCTTTACGAACCATCAGGTTAATAACCAGATACTGCTCAGACTATTCCTTTTCAATAAAAGGCTTGACTTTATCATCAATCAATGCGTAAATTTAATTAACAACAATTTTCGAGAGGAGCATGGTTATGGAAAGAAAAAAATGGTCCACCACTGGCATTGAAACATCACATCTAGGTTTTGGATGCATGCGACTACCTATCAATTCAGATGGGAAAATCGACGAACCACAAACATTGAGAATGCTGGATAGAGCTTTTGCCGCTGGCATCAATTATTTCGACACCGCTTATGTCTATCATAACGGTGAAAGTGAAATTGTTTTAGGGAAGTGGATGAAAAATATCAAACGCGAAAATCTTTATATCACCACCAAGATGCCGATGATGATGGTAAATAGCCTTGACCAGGCTAAAAAGATTTTTGAAGAACAGTTACAAAGACTGCAGACTGACTACATTGACTGTTATCTGATGCATGGTCTAAATGAAGGATATTTTAAAACCGCTAAAGAACTGGGTATTATCGAATATGCTGAAAACTTGAAAAAGGAAGGCAAAATCAAAGCACTGGGCTTTTCATTTCATGATAATTTTAACATATTTGAGGAGATTATTAATTATCGCGACTGGGATTTATGCCAGATTCAACTCAACTATATGGATGCTGACATTCAGGCCGGTCTAAAAGGTTGTCAGCTGGCAGCACAAAAGAAAATTCCTCTGATCATCATGGAGCCGCTTAAGGGCGGATCACTCACTAATTTTTCCGATGATATTGCTAATATCCTAAAAGAAATTGATCCAAGCTCATCACTTGCCAGCTTTGCTTTCAGATGGTTTGCAGATCAAGAAACGACCGTAATTTTAAGTGGTATGTCAACAATGGAACAGCTTAATGAAAACCTTCAAATCTTTGAAAACATGACGCCACTGAATGCCCCCGAAAAAAAAGCCATTGAAAAAATTAAAGCTATCATTAATCAAAAGGTTCATAACAGCTGCACTGCCTGCCGATACTGTATGCCATGCCCTGCTGGTGTCAATATTCCGCAAAATTTTTCTTTATGGAATGAGTTTGGCATGTATCATGTTGAAAGTATGATTAAACGTCGCTGGGGCGGCTTTATGCTCGAAGACGTAAAAGCTAAACACTGCATCAAATGCGGAAAGTGCGAAGAAGTCTGTCCCCAGAAAATCTCTATCCGCGAAGATCTGGCTAAACTACAAAAAGAACTTGATGCTATTTGCGGGATAACCGACTAGTCTTAAGTCCACTACCTCTCAGGCACGCGAGTTTCCAATCAACCAACTAAAAAGCCGACCGCCAATTGTTAGAACTAACTTTTAGAGGTCGGTTTTTTTTCAATGACTTTGTTCATGGCCTTTTCTTCCAACGTTCCAATTTTTATTCAATGCTACACGACTTAAGGCGATAGCCTCCTGGTAGATATAAGCCAGTTTTTTACCAACCTTGTCAAGACTTCTTTCCACCACAACCTGATATCCGGCATCCTCAAGCCGGGGAAGCTGACCATCTAAGATTTTTTGGGCTTTTTCTTCAAATTCCTCAATGTTCTGAGCTTTATAAACCTGCTGATCTGCCAGCAGCCAATCCTGATAAACCGGAATATCCCTTAATAGCACCGGTATTTTCATTCCCAGGGCTTCTAAAACAACGATCCCTTCCGTCTCTTCCTTTGAAGGAAATAAAAACAGGTCACATTCAGCATAGGCTTCCCGCAGTTGATCCTTTTGAGCATATCCGGCAAATTTAAGATTTGGCAAATCAGTATTTACTGCTTCCCTTATTTTTGATGGTACCGTATTGAGATTTGTTGCTCCAAACCATATAAATTTGTAATTCGGCATCCTTCTGGCCAGCTCCACAAAATCCAACACCCCTTTGCGATCAATTGTCAGTCCCACTGACATAATAATTTTATCAGTTTCCAAATAGCCAAATTTCTCTCTGAATTGACTGCCATCTACATTTTGTTTGTTATAATACATGAGATCAATTCCGTTTGAAATGACTTCAATTTTCTTTTCGATTCCATAAGATTGAAGCAGGCCTTTAGCATAAGTGGTCGGTGTTACAATCAAATCTCCGGCATTATAACAGATTTTTATCCATTTACCAAAAAGTTTGTTAAACCTGTTTGATCCATAAAAGGAGTTTTTAAAATCCTCCATTGTTGAATGGGCATGATAAACCACCGCAATCCCCTTTTTACGAGCCTGCCTAGCAACCCATAAAGACTTTGGGAAAACTGTATTGATATGAACAACCTCAGCTTCATCAAGACTCTTCACCAGTGTCATTCCATTTTTTTCAGCAGCTGAACGCTGATGATAAATCGCCCGTCCCACTCCACTTTTTTCAATCATTTTTTGCATGCCAGAGTATAAAAACACTTTCATCGTCTTCTCCTTACTGTCCAATAGGTAGTGTCAAGTAAAACACCCCTATTTTTTTATAAAACCTATATTTACAGGGTTTTTGAAGTTTTTTCAAATAAAAAAACAATGACCCCCTGTTTTCGGTTATAATTGAAGTTCCTAGCCACAAAAATAAACCCAAAAAGGATGTCATTGCATGAA